>NZ_QAIW01000303.1:3322-6513 GCF_003061285.1 Stenotrophomonas sp. HMWF003
CTTCCCCGCCTTCATCGATCCGGCGCAGGAAAGCGTGTGGACCGAACGCGCCATCGCCGCCGGCGACCTGGTGGTGATCTACAACCGCGCCTGGCAACTGGGCGTCGCCTTCGAGCAGACCCCCGACCCGGCCCTCCAGCAACAGTCGCGCGCGCTCTATCGCCGCTGCGTCGATGAGGCCGCGCCCCACGACCGGGTCTGGCGGCCCGCGCACAAGAACCTGGCGGTGCTGCTGTACCAGGGCGAGGAGGACGCCGACAAGCAGGAAGCGGTGTTCGACCTGCTCGGGCCGCTGTGGTGGCGCGGCGACAGCGCGACCCGGGCATGGGCGGCCAGCTTCCTGGCCGATGTCTTCCACTTCGGCAACGGCGTGCCTGCCAACGCGTTCCTTGCCAAGACATGGCTGGAGCGCGCCGCCGACGCCGAGCCGGACAACGACGACGTGCTGCGCATGCGTCCGCTGATCGACGGCCAGGGCAAGCTGTTCGGGGCCAGCCGTGCCGCGCGCCAGCAGGCCCGCGACCGCGAGGCGGTGGACCTGCGCAGCTGGCAGCTCACCTTCGGCCAGCATGCCGTGCCCGACCGGCACGACGTCCAGCCGGTCTGAGCCGGGGCAGCCGACCAACGGTCGGCGCTATATGGGCGCGCGCGGCGTCAGACGCAGCCGCGCGCTTTCAACACGGCCCAGCGTTCCGGGCCGATCGCCTTGCGCAGGCCCGGCAACGGATCGATGCTGCCGGTGTTGTCGGCCACCGCCACCACGAAATCGTCGGTGGTGTTCAGCAGGGCGCGGCGCTCGGGGGCATCCAGCCACGCCGCCACGTTCTTGAGCACCCGCATGGCCGATGCGCTGCTTTGGCGCAGTTCCATGTACTGGCTGTGGCGTTGGCAGGCCTCGGTCAGTGCTGGCTCGGTGAACCAGTGCTCTTCGCCGTCGCCCTGCACCGCGCGGATCTCGTCGGGCGCCCACAGGTAGTACCGCGCCTCGTCGTCGCCACGGTCCAGCACCGCCTGCCGGTACGGCTGCCGGCCCCACACCAGGAAGGGCGGCCAGGCCGCAGGCACGTCTTCATCGGTGAAGCACAGCAGCAGGCAGTACAGCGGTTCGCCGGGCGGAATGCGCGGCAGCTGTGCGCTGATCGCCTCGATCAGCAACCGCTCCACCTTGGCGGTCACCGTGGCCAGGGTTTCGCCCGGACGCGGGCGCTGGTACTCCAGGCGGGGTTTGCCGCTGCGGCGGCCCTTGGCATCGAGGTACTCCAGCACGATCGTGTCGAGCTGGCCGACCTCGTTGTAGGTGTAGACGTTCTGGCACCACCAGGTGCGCTCGCGCCTCGACCAGTTTTCGATCACCACCCGCTGCAGCCGGTCGCCCTCCCAATGGTAGGTCTCGTTGAAACCGCGATCGTCGGTGATCAGGTCCAGCCCCTGCAGCTTGCCGTCGTGCTCGCGCCATTCCCAGCCCGATTCGATGTCACCGTCGTCAAACGACAGGCTGTGGCGTACACCGGGTGCATGCAGCCACGCGGTGGTGGTGCCGCGTTGTCCGCATTCGATCACCACCCGTCCCTGCGCATCGAAGCCATGCCGCACATGCCTGGCCGGGTCCGCCTTGTCATCGGCGACCCACCGTGCCTTGGGGCCGCCCTGCTTCTCCTGCAGGAACGGGGTGGCGAACGCCATCGACTCGGTGGCCCAGCGCCACTGCACCACTGCGGCCCTGCAGTCGGCCACCAGTGCCTTCGCAGCGGCGGGATCTGAGTACGTCGCATACAGCTGCCGGAGCATCGTCAAGGTCCTTTCAACGCGTGGCATCGGCGCAACCGCGCGCCCGATGCGGGCCGGGGACCATAGCACGCAACGCACAACGCCCTGCATGAGCAGGGCGTTGTGGGGATGGCTCAGCGTCAGCATCGGCAGCGCGCGAACGCGCCGCCGATGCAGCCGAACTTACCAGTTCATGTTGAGCGAAACGCCCACGGTGCGCGGTTCGTTGTACACCGCCGCCATGTAGTTCTCGATCACACCCTTGAGGTTCTTCTCATTGGTGATGTTGCGCGCGAACAGGGCCACTTCCCACGCACCGTAGTTGCCGGAGTAACCCAGCTTCAGGCCGCCTTCGAAGCTGCCCTTGGAGTTGAACTCGGCCGAGTCGTACAGCACGAAGCTGGTGTAACCCTGCTTGTTCCAGTCGGTGGACACGAAGAACACATCGCTGTCGTTGACCGGCACGTCGTAACGCGCAGCCAGGTTGATGTTGTACTTCGGCGCGTTCGGCAGCGGGTTGCCGTTGATCTGGGCGAACGTGTTCGCACCGACCTTGATGGTCGGGTCGTTCACGGTGCACACCACCGCGCCGTTCAGGGCACACACCTGGGCGTACACGCGGTCGTCCTGGATCTCGCTGTGCAGCAGGCTCACGCCGGCGCTCAGGCTCAGGTTCGGAATCGGGCGCAGCTGCATGTCCGCTTCCAGGCCGTAGGCCTTGGCCTTGTCGGCGTTGAACAGCACGCCGTTGCCGTCCGAATCGTTGCCGTTGAGCTGGATGTCGTTGACCACGTAGGTGAACGCGGCGGCGTTCACGCGCAGGCGGTTGTCCCACAGGCTGCTCTTGATGCCCGCTTCCCAGGACAGGATGGTTTCCGAATCGGCGGTGGTGAAGTCGGCGTTGAACACCGCCGAACGGCCCTGGATGGTCGGGCCACGGAAGCCACGGGCCACGCGCGCATACACGCTGAACTGCGGGTTGAACGCGTACATCGCGCTCACGTCCCAGCTCGGGGTGGTGTCGGCCATTTCCACGTCGGTGCGACCCTTGTAGGTCACCACGCCCGCGGCGGTGTCGGCGGTCTTGAGCAGGCGGGTGTGCTTCTCGTCGCGGGTCTGGCGCACGCCGGCGGTCAGGGTGAACTTGTCGGTCACGTCATAGCTGACCTGGCCGAAGCCGGCCCAGGAGGTGTTGACGTTGCGCAGGCGCACCCAGTTGTTCGGGTTGCGCGCGTTGCCCTGCAGGAACCAGGCGCGCTGGTAGAAATCGGTGGTGTCGCGGCCATCGAAGTAGAACGCACCCACCTGCCACTTCAGGCGGTTGTCATCGCCATTGGCCAGGCGCACTTCCTGGGTCCACTGGTCCAGGTCGCGGATCTGACCCATCGACTGGCCATAGCCGTTGGGCAGGCCGTTGACCGGGT
>NZ_QAIW01000304.1:0-5879 GCF_003061285.1 Stenotrophomonas sp. HMWF003
GTCCGCTACTGATCAAATGCAGAGGCCAGTATCGACTTCGGCTTCCACGTAGCAATTTGACATCCGATTCTGGCCGAGATCGGACTTTGGGCGAGGGGGATTAGGGATGTTTATCGGGGGTAGGGTAGGGGCAGCTTCGGACCCAAAGCGGACGTACGATGTTGCCCCTAGCGCGCGATCGGAGCGCTGAAGGGAAGCCTTGATATCGAACTCAATCAGGGCCACCCTTGATTCAAATAAAAGGGGGACGTCGTGTTCGAACATATGAAGAAGGAGCTGGAGCGACTGGCTCAACTGCAACAAGTATCGGTGCCGTTAGAAAGCGATGCTGAAGGTTACTGGGACAAGGAATGCCCCTCACCTGGGTGCCTCTTCCAATTCAAAGTTCACAATGAGGACTGGAAGAACATCGTCCGCGACGAGGAGGTCTTCTGCCCCGCTTGTCGACATGCTGCGCCGGCGAAATCATGGTTCACGACAGCGCAGGTAGAGGCAGCTCGCGAATTCGCACGTGGCACCGTGGTCAATCGTTTGAACAGAGCCATCCGGGAGGATGCGAGCGAGTCGAAAAGAAGGCAGAGTCCAAACTCATTCCTTCGCATCACTCTTGAAGCCAGGGGGGGGCGCGATGCGGTTCTGCTCCCCATCGCATCAGCAGAGCCTATGCGGTTGCGGGCGGTATGTGAAGGCTGCGAATGCAGGTACTCCTACATTGGCGCCGCGTACTTTTGTCCGAGCTGCGGAAGAAACTCGGCAAAGCACACATTCTTCCAGACCCTAGGCTCGATCCGATCTGCCGTAGGGCTTCGCGGCACCTTGGTGGGCTCGATCGGTATCGATGAGGCTGAAGTCGTGACACAGTCGCTCATCGAAAAAGGTATGCTCGATGCGGTTACCTCCTTTCAGCGACTTTCTGAGCAGCTCTATTTGCTGCGTACAGGAAAACAGGCAAAGAGAAATTCTTTCCAGAACCTAGACGTTGGATCGGAGCTCTGGAAGTCGGAGATTGGTCAGAGCTACAACCAATTGACTGATGAGATGTCACTAGCGAAGCTCCGGATCTTCTATCAGCAGCGACATCTGCTAGCGCATCAACAGGGGATCGTTGATGCTGAATATATCGAGCGGAGCCAAGATCATCGATATGTTGTTGGACAGAAGATTCTCGTTCGAGAGGGTGACGTGCTCGAATTCGTCAGGCTCATCGAAATACTTGGAAACGGGCTAATGGAGCGCGTGGGCGACTGAAGACGTTCACTGCGAAGTTTCGCTGCGGACGCCGACTGGATCTAGCAGTGACGGAGAGCAGCTCGCCATGAGTACGCTTCCCAAGCGCGAGGAGGTTGCAGGTGAATTGTCCGCTTCTGGCCGGTAGCGGTCCCAAGCACACCGTGGCAGCATCCGACCCAAGGCTGACACTGGCCCTTAGCCCTGCGACGCTTGATCTAGCTGTTGACGCCTGAAGTCCAAAGCGGCCACCATGCTCAAATGGCCCAAGGGTCCACAAGGAGTAGTTATGGCGACGGAGTATTCAGTTCGTCAGACTGATGTATCTGTAGAGCACTGCAGCACGCGCGCGGAGATGGTGGCCGCCAATCCGACTACGACTATTGCTCGGACTTTAGAATAATTAGAACCATGAGCCGCACACGAGACATCATCCAAGAAATTGCCGAAGTTCGCCAGCGTCGGCGCTTTGGCTCAGCCATGTCAGAACTTCCGATGCGGCTCTTTGCGCTAGAGCATGCATTCGAGAGGCATGACAAGTCGCAGAGCGAGCTGACCCGATACTTTCCTGTCGCGCTCATCGCGTGCGTCGAAGGGTACTTTCGGATGGCGATCAAAGACCTCATTGATGCGGGCGATCCATACCTCAGCAACGCGGAGAAGCCAGCTTCGTCCATGAAGCTTGATTTCTCCATACTCAGGGCGGTGCACGGCAAAGCGCTCACCGTTGGAGAGCTTGTTGCCCATGGCGTTCCGCTGAGTCGTCTCGATCACATCGAAAATGCGATAACGAGTTTGATCGGAACGGCATTTTTTCAGGCACTCCGCACGACTATAGATCGTTGGGGCCACGAAGTGTTGGGAGAGCCGCCTAGTCCGGTCCTCGCGAACCCCGACCAGGTCTTCGCCGATGTGGCGAGGACCTTCGAGCTAAGGCACATCATTTGTCACGAGATTGCCTCAGCATATGAGATTAAAGCGGAGGAGGTTGAGCGTTGTTTTCAAAGTTGCGTGGCGTTCTTGAGAGCAACTGATGAGCTCATCTCTGAAACGCTTCATCCCGGCGCGCCTCTGACGCAGACTGAGATGAACATCGCCGCCGGGCAGTCACTTTCTGAGTCCGAAGCGCGGCTAGGCGAAGCAATTGAAGGAGTCAGGCAACGCCTCGACGCCTCCGAGCTCGCAGCGTTCAACGACTCACAGGCTAAGTGGAAGATGTATTCCGACGCATGGGCATCGTTCGTAGCCGGAGAGCGGGTCAACAGCGGGACGATCTGGCCACTGATAAATGCTAACGCTGCAAAGGCAGCGGTTGATCAGCGGATAGACGAGGTTGTCGGCTGGAGACGATTGGGTGATGGTGCGTAGAAATCTAACCCTTCGTTCCAGCGGACTGCTCTTGGCGTCCTCCGAATTCAAACGGTCGACGTCCGCTCGTGGCCGTTGAGCCAGTGAGCCAGTCCAAGGCATCCCACCCCGCTACGGCGGGTCTTTCTATAGGAAGCAAGAAGATATTGAATCAGCAGCACATCAGCGAAATTTCAACGATTGTCGAGCAGCTGACGGTCGCACCAGCAAAAACCAAGGGCACTGGATACGCTCGTTTCGTAGCCGCAGCCGACCTTTGGTTCATCCTGTTCTACGTCGTGCTGCTTCTTGTCGCTATCGGCCTCGGCGTTGGGCTCAAATACTTCGATTTTGAGCCATTAACCGTTATAGCAGTTCTGCCATGGATCGTGGTTCCGATGGGAATCACTGGAATTGTATACGCAGTGCTCAATGTCACTGATATCACCATTCGCCTGATCAAGCGAAGGTCAGATCCGCACGGAGAGATCATGACGCAGATCAGGCTCACCACGGCGGCGGATGCGGACTTGGCTTCTCGACTGGCGACCTATGGTAAGCGCGAGCTTGAGTACGTGCTTGTCCAATACGAGACCAAGTGGGGGCTTATGGAGGACCGCGTCGCGTTGCTGGTTGGCAACATCCGAAAGCTTGGTCTGATGCCCATGCTGGCAGCCATTACCGCAGGTTCGGTAAAGCTCTTCGATAAGAGTGCCAGCGTGTACTGGGGCATCTTGCTCGTGGCACTGCTTCCAGCAGTCTTTGCGATCATGGGCTTTGTGGCCATCGCTTCGCGTGAGCGCATCAAGCAGGTCACTGAAATACTGAAATTCGCGATCAGGCACGCCCTGGATAAGCGCGTTGCTCCTGACGAAGTGACGGAGGGCGCGGCCTCCGCAGCCCCTACATCCCTGTAGGGGACCGCTCAGTGGATGACATGCTTTACTGGGCCGCAAACGGGGTCAGGCTCACTTCCGGGCCTTTCGCGCCTGGCGTTGACTTTGCGGTGAGGGCGGGAGCGAAGGTGCTTGGCGGCTACGTCGGAACCAGACGAATGTCCCGTCCTGGCCGAGGCTGTGTGAAATCTATTGCCCTGAACCACGAGCTTCAATTCTGGCTGGCACGCAGCGCTTAAGGGCTCAGAAATTGCGTGGGGAGCCGCCGATCGGCGAACTTTTGATCGATTTCTCCACGTCGAAGGGTTTTAACACGGCCTAGGCCGGAAGCGGACATTGGCTGGGAAGGGGATAAGGAAGATTTTTATCGGGGGTAGGGCAGGTCCTCATCCGATCAAGGCGGACTGCGGCAGCTGCTGCCGCTAAGTACCGATTCGATCAAAACGGCACATCGCTGCAACGACCAGCGTGTGGCCCCACATTGGGGCTGCGGTCTGCCGACCCTATCTGCGTTACGAGCTGCTGCAGCTGCCACGGCTGGCATGCCCTACCAAACGCCAGAAGGCCTTGGTTAGCCCGCCGAATGGCTGCCACCCATCTACAGTGCGATACCGGTGTTTCCAAGCAGTGCTGGCGGCGAGGATCACCAGGCGTCGGGAACCGCCCGATGGCAACGTTTCCCGACTGCGTCCAGAACCGCTACAGCCCGGTCAAGTGTGATTGGGGATCGTTGGCGCTTCGGCGACCGGGGCGTGCCCATACTTTGCAAGAACTTCACTCACTGTAGCCTCAACCGCCTCATGGGGAGGCAATGTAAGCATCATGTTGACAGGAATAACGACTTCACAATCCACCGGCTCAAAGCCATCAATAGTCAATTCTACAACGCGATTTCCTAGAACATTGTAATAGAGCGTATAGAAGGCCCGCAGGTCTTCTTCGAGCGGCGGCGATTCCCCGCTTCTGACGCCGCCGCGCTCAATGTTGATATGTGCCACTCCATGAGGGAAGTCCAAGTAAGCCGCCACAATCACTGTCTCGCGCTCATTCACTAGTGCCGCCTCTATCACCCCCTGTGACACCGACTGGACGCGCACAATCATTCTCTCCATGCCAGGTATCGCACCGTCCGGCCAAAGGCCGACGGAGACAATCCGATTGTCAAAATTCCCCAGATCGTCGGGGTACCCCCCGCTTTTGAGCTGCTGGAGCGTAACGGAATGGAATATTGGATCCCACGGCTGAAGCCTATTTCGAGTACGGTACAGGACGGATCGGTCCGGGATGCCAAGCTCATTAGCGATGTAGCGCTGGGCTAAGCCAGCCATTACCACTAGATCCTCGCGCAGTCTCCTTCTGTCTTGGGGAATGTCCGGATCGATAATCTCCTCCTCCATCGCTGCATGTGCGACTGCGCATCTTCCACTTTCGAAAAGATGCCGACTCACGTCGCGCCCCTCATTTCGCAGCTCCGCGACGCGAGCTGCCGCGTCATCCGAGAGAAGCTCGATATTTGAACGAATCCATTCAACCTTTTGCTTTGACCTTGCTTTACTGAACTGTGACTCGATCACCTTATAGAAGCTCAGAAATGAATAGCTGTCATGAACACCTCGTAGCCGCTGACCTTCTCGCCAGAATGCGAGCGATTTGCGCATGGCGTCGCCTTCGATTAGCGGCATATGATTGCAATCGAACGCTCTAACGGAGTACGTACCGCCTGTGGAGAAGACTTGACGTCGGTCACCGTACAAGATGGGGTGAGACCCCCACACATGCCCGCTTACATCCACGTAGCCCTGGTGGAACCAACTGAGCACTGATGCAAATTTGTAGATTCTCGACAAAGCTTCATCGATCTCCGCACGCTCACATGGCACGGTTATTCCTGGAGGCGATGCTTCGCCGCTTCTCTCTAAACCACGAAGTATGTAGTCATTTCCTCCGTAGACAACCCACACGTCCTCCTGCGGCCAAGCAATAGAGGAAGCAACTCCAGCTGTTAGCCAGTTCATTCGACTACGAAGCTTTGTTTCGACCTCTTGGCCGAAGCGATGCGGCACATAGGGCGTCTGCACGATAGGACTCCATCCAAGATCTCCGACGTCAGCAGTGTATCGTGGCCTACGGGCGTAGCCCCTAATCCCGCCCTAGGTCCCGGATGATCCGAAAGTAGGGATTTGGATCTAACACTAAGCGGCCTGCCCTTGGTAGAAAAAATATGCCGGCGGACTCTCCAGGCCAAGAAGAGCTAACTGTGTTTTCGACGAGCCGTCGTGGAGATTTTCCTTCAGTCTTCCAGCAGTCGAGCAGCGGGGTTAGCTGCGGCTCCGCCGGCCTGAAAATACCCCACTACACTCGAGACCGAGCGGTGCTCGGTCAGCTGCATAATCTCCGGTAGTGCCACTC
>NZ_QAIW01000305.1:0-9421 GCF_003061285.1 Stenotrophomonas sp. HMWF003
AGCAAGGGCCGGTGGGACTACCTGCTGGGCGCCGGTTATGAAGACCAGGGCCTGTGGCTGGACGGCGACGGCACCGCGATCGGCACCGACACCACGCAGGGCGACCTGATGGCCACCCGCGCCTACGACCTGCACGCCAAGCTGGGCTACTGGTTCGACGACAACCAGGAACTGCAGTTCAGCACCAACCGCTACCGGATCAAGTCCAAGGCCGACTACCTCGCCGTGGCCGGCAACCGCAGCGCCGGCATTCCCACCACGTCGGTGCGCGGTACCCCGCCGGGCACGCCGCCGTGGAACGATGTGTGGACCACCGGGCTGTCGTATATCCATCACGACCTGGCCGGGATGGAACTGCGCGCGATGGTGTTCAACCAGGAATTCGAAGGCCTGTTCGGCGGCGACCGCTCCTCGACCTTCCAGGATCCGCTGATCGCCCCGGTAGGCACGCTGTACGACCAGTCGCGCTCGGTAGCCTCCAAGTGGGGCGCCAAGACCAGCGTGGGTCGCGACGACCTGCTGGGCGGTGCGCTCAAGCTCACCGGCGGCATCGACCTGCTGCACGACAGTGGCAAGCAGGACCTGTACGGCACCGGCCGCACCTATGTGCCGGAATCCACGTTCCGCAACGTGGCCGGTTTCGTGCAGGCCGAGTACAAACTGCTGCCCACGCTGACCGCGCAGGCGGGTGTGCGCCGCGAAGAAGCCGACCTGCGCATCGACAGCTACCAGACCCTGTACCGCTACAACCGGGTCAACGTGGAGGGCGGCAAACTGTCCTTCGGCGAAACCCTGTACAACGCCGGCCTGGTGTTCGCGCCGACCGACACCTTCAACGTGTTCGGCAGCTACTCCGAAGGCTTCGGCATGCCCGACGTGGGCCGCGTGCTGCGCTCGATCAACACTCGCGGCACCTCGGTGGCCGACCTCGATACGCTCGAACCGGTGCTGACCCGCAACGTTGAACTGGGCGGGCGGCTGCGCGCCGGTGCATGGGAAGCGGACGTGGCGCTGTTCCAGTCGCGCTCGGACCTGGGGACGCGGATCATCGCAGTCGATGGTGCCTTCCAGATGGCGCGCGAAAAAACCCGCATCGAAGGCCTGGATGCCAGCGTGCGCTACCGCCTCAACGAAGCGCACAAACTCGGCCTGTCCTATGCGTGGACGCGCGGGCGCTACGACAGCGATGCCGATGGCCGGCTGGATGCGCGCCTGGATGGCCTGAACATCGCGCCGAACCGGGTGATTGCCAGTTGGTCGGCGCAGTGGACGCCGGCACTGTCCACGTTCGTGCAGGGGCAGTACGCGTTCAACCGCACCTTCGATGAAGCGGCCAAGCAGTTCCAGGGCTATGCACTGTTCGACCTGGCCGCCACGTACACCCTGCCCAAGGGCAGCGTGCAGCTGGGCGTGGCCAACCTGCTCGACCGCCAGTACATCACCTACTACTCGCAGAGCGCGCTGATCGAGCCGGACCGTTACTTCGCCGGGCGCGGGCGCACCGTCACCCTCGGCTACCAGCTCGACTTCTGACCGGACCGACCCGCATGTTCAAGTGGACCCTGTTCCAGCTGCACTGGCTGCTCGGCATCACCGCCGGCACGGTGCTGGCGGTGATGGGCCTGAGCGGGGCCACGCTGGCCTTCGAAGACGAGATCATGCGCGCGGCCAACCCGGTGTTCGCGCAGGTGGCCCGGCAGCATGAGGCCGGTGCGCAGCCGATGGCACTGACCGAACTGGTGCCGCGGCTGCAGCAGGGCCAGCCGCGCGCGATGCAGCGGCTGCGCATGGACGCCACCGGCCAGCGGCTGTCGGTGGCGCGTTTCGAGGGCGGCCAGGAACATTGGCGTTACTTCGATCCCTATACCGGCAGGATGTTCAATGACCTGCGCGGCCTGGCGTTCTTCGCCTTCGTCGAAGACCTGCACCGGCACCTGGTGGCCGGCGAGCGCGGCGGCGTGGTCACCGGCAGCTGCGCGATCGTGCTGGTGTTCTTCTGCCTGTCCGGGCTGTACCTGCGCTGGCCGCGGCGCTGGTGGCACTGGCGCACCTGGCTGGCGGTGGAATGGACCCGCAGCGGGCGCGCGTTCCTGTGGAGCCTGCACTCGGTGGTGGGCACCTGGGTGCTGCTGGTGTACCTGCTGATCGCGCTGACCGGGCTGTGGTGGTCGTTCGACTGGTACCGCGCGGGCGCTACCCAGCTGCTGGGCGGCGCCCGTGCCGAACAGGCCACCGCCACCGCCGGGCCGGGCGCGCTGGACCTGGGCAGGCTGCAGGCCACGCTGTACGCGCTGGAGGGCGTGCGCGGCGGCTACGTGGACCTGCGCTTCCCGGCAAAACCCGGCAAGGTGGTCACCGCGCGCGTGCAGGGCACCAACACCGCGCACGACCGCGCCCAGGACATCGTGCAGATCGATCCGGCCAGCGGCGCACTGCTGGGCTATGAGCCGTATGCGGCCCAGGGCGCGGGCGGCAAGGTGATGGTCAGCGTGTTCGCATTGCACTCGGGCAGCTTCTTCGGCCTGCCCGGGCGCATCGTGGTGATGCTGAGCAGCCTGGCCATGCTGCTGTTCTTCATCACTGGCTGGATGCTGTACCTGGACCGGCGCCGCAAGAAGCGCGAGGTACGCCACGCGCGCCTGCCCATCGCCACGGCGGGAGGCCACGGCCAGGCACCGTGGCTGGTCGCCTTCGCCAGCCAGAGCGGGTTCGCCGAACAGCTGGCATGGCGCGCGGCCGCGCAGCTGCAGGCGGCGGGACTGGCGGTGCAGGTCCGTGCGCTGGGGCAGCTGGACGCTGCCAGCCTGCAGCAGGCCGGCAAGGCATTGTTCGTGCTCAGCACCTTCGGCGATGGCGAAGCGCCGGACGCCGCACGCGTGTTCGAGCGCCGCCTGCTCACCCGATCCCTGCCCCTGGCCGGGCTGGACTATGCGCTGTTGGGGTTGGGCGATGGCGAGTACGTGCGCTTCTGCGGTTTCTCGCGTGCGGTGGATGCGTGGCTGCATACGCAGGGCGCGCAGCGCCTGTTCCCGACCGTGGAGGTGGACCGCGACGATGCGGCGGCGCTCGCACGCTGGCAACAGCAGCTGAGTGCGATCAGCGGCATCGAAGACACGGCACCACCGCCGGCGCCGGCCGCCCTGCAGGCGTGGGTATTGCAGGGTCGCCAGCAGCTCAACGCGGGCAGTGCCGCCGCGGCGATCTGGCAGGTGGACCTGACCCCGCCGGCACACGCCAGCTGGCAGGCCGGCGACATCCTGGAAGTGGCACCGCGGCATGCCGATGCGTACGTGCGCGCCGTGCTGGCCAGGCACGGGCTCGACCCGGCGGCACGCATCGTGGTGGACGGCCTGCCCGCCACGCTGGTCGAGGTGGCGGCTGGCCGTGTGTTGCCCGACGTCCCGCCGGCCCTGCCGGTCGCCGACGCCGCCGCCTGGCTGGCCACGCTGCCCGCGTTGCCGCACCGCGAGTACTCCATTGCCTCGGTGCCCAACGATGATCGACTGCAGCTGGTGATCCGCCTTACCCACCTGCCCGATGGCCGCCACGGGCTGGGCGCGGGGTGGTTGTGCGTGCACGCCGCCCCTGGCGCGTCGATCCAGGCCCGGGTGCGCCGCAATGCCGGTTTCCACCGTTTCCCGGAACACGCACCGATGCTGCTGATCGGCAATGGCACGGGTATCGCCGGCCTGCGCAGCCTGCTGCGCGAAGCCGCCGCGCACGGCGACCGCGGCCACTGGCTGGTGTTCGGCGAGCGCACCCGCGCATTCGACCGGCTGTACGGCGACGAGATCGCGGCCTGGCAGGCCGAGGGCCACCTGGCCCGCGTCGATCTGACGTTCTCGCGCGACGTGGACGGGGGCGGCTATGTGCAGCACCGCCTGCGTGCGGACCCGGAGGCGCTGCGGGCCTGGGTGGCGATGGGGGGCAGCCTCTACGTGTGCGGCTCGCTGCACGGCATGGCCGAGGGGGTGGACGCGGTGCTGCGCGAGGTGTTGGGCGAGGACCAGGTGGATGCGTTGCTGGGCGAAGGACGTTACCGCCGCGACGTGTATTGAGGGGTGCAGCGACGCAGGGCGTCGCTCTACCGGTGCTGGTTTGTTTCAGTCGGTGGTCGGGTGGTGCAGCGACGCACGGCTTAGGGGAACCAGCGTCGCAGGTAGGGCGCGGTGGCACCGGCCTTGGCGCGGCTCACCTGCGCGGGTGTGCCGGTGGCCACGATCGTGCCGCCCTGCTCGCCCGCCCCCGGGCCGACGTCGATCACCCAGTCCGCATCGGCCACCACGCGCAGGTCGTGCTCGACCACCACCACGGTATTGCCGGCATCCACCAGACCGTGCAGCTGCGCCATCAGCTTGTCCACGTCGGCTGGGTGCAGGCCGGTGGTCGGCTCGTCCAGCACGTACAGGCTGCTGCCGTGCTGGCTGCGCTGCAGTTCGGTGGCCAGCTTGATCCGCTGCGCTTCGCCGCCGGACAACTCGGTGGCCGGCTGGCCCAGCCGCAGGTAGCCCAGGCCGATGTCGCGCAGCAGCTGCAGCGGGCGCTGCACCGGGACCTCGTCGGCGAAGAAGGCCAGTGCCTCCTCCACGGTCATGCCCAGCACCTGGGCGATGTTGCGGCCGTTCCATTCCACTTCCAGGGTCTTGGCGTTGTAGCGCTGGCCATGGCAGGTGGGGCACGGCGCGTACACGCTGGGCATGAACAACAGTTCCACGTGCACGAAGCCTTCGCCTTCGCAGGTATCGCAGCGGCCTTGCGCCACGTTGAAGGAAAAACGCCCGGCACTGTAGCGCCGCGCCTTGGCGGTGCGGGTGGCGGCGAACAGGCGGCGCACGTGGTCGAACAGACCGGTGTAGGTGGCCAGGTTGGAACGCGGGGTGCGCCCGATCGGCTTCTGGTCGACGTTGACCAGCCGCTTGATCGCCTTGGCACCGGCGTGCAAGCGGCCGCGGGTACGCTCGATGCTGCTGGGCACCGGCAGTTCGCTGTCGGTGTCCTCCACCACCGGCTCGTGGCCCAGGTGCTCGCCGACCAGTTCCACCAGCGCCTGGCTCACCAGGCTGGACTTGCCCGAGCCGGAGACACCGGTCACCGCGGTGAATGCGCCGAGCGGGAAGCGCGCGTCCAGGCCGTGCAGGTTGTTGCGGTGGATGCCGCGCAGTTCCAGCCAGCCCGAGGGCGTGCGCGGCATGCGCCGTTCACCGCGGTCGCCGTCGAACAGGTACGGCGCGGTGACCGAGGCCTTGACCGTGCGCAGGCCGTCGGGCGGCCCGCTGTAAAGCACCTGCCCGCCATGCTGGCCGGCCCCCGGGCCCACATCCACCAGCCAGTCGGCGCGCCGCAGCATCTCCAGGTCGTGCTCGACCACGAACAGGGTATTGCCACCGGCCTTGAGCTGGTCGAGCGCGCCATACAGCGCTTCGCCGTCGGCCGGGTGCAGGCCGGCGGTGGGTTCGTCGAGCACGTACACCACGCCGAACAGGCTGGAGCGGATCTGGGTGGCCAGGCGCAGCCGCTGCAGTTCGCCCGGTGACAGCGTGGGCGTGGCGCGGTCCATCGACAGGTAGCCCAGGCCCAGCGCCTCCAGCGTGCCGATGCGCTCAACCAGGTCATGCGCGATGCGCTGGGCGGCGATGCGTTTTTCCTCGGACAGGTCCGGCGTGCGCCGCACGTCGCTGCCGCCTGCATGGGACGGGCCGCCGGCGGCGACGCGCGCCTGCTGCGCCTTGCGCCCGACCGCGCGGCTGCGGGTGGCGGCCGCCGCCGGGGCCTCGAAATGACCTTCGGCGGCGGGGCGCAGCACGGCGGCCATGGCACTGAGCGACAGCTGCGACAGCGCACCGATGTCCAGCCCGGCAAAGGTTACCGACAGCGCTTCGCGCTTGAGTCGCTTGCCGTCGCACACCGGACACGCCGTGCCCACCATGTAGCGGGCCACGCGCTTTTTCATCATCGCGCTCTGGGTGGTGGCAAACGTATGCAGCACATACCGCCGCGCACCGCTGAAGGTGCCCATGTAGCTGGGCTCTTCCTTGCGGCGCAGCGCGGCGCGGGTTTCGGCGGGGGTGAAGCCGGCATACACCGGCGCCACCGGCTGTTCCTCGGTGAACAGGATCCAGTCGCGCTGCTTCCTGGGCAGGTGGCGCCAGGGAATATCCACGTCGTAGCCCAGCGTGACCAGGATGTCGCGCTGGTTCTGCCCGTGCCAGGCCGGCGGCCATGCCGCGATGGCGCGTTCGCGGATGCTCAGCGACGGGTCGGGCACCATCGACTGCTCGGTCACTTCATACACGTGGCCCAGGCCATGGCAGTTCGGGCAGGCACCCTGCGGGGTATTCGGCGAAAAGTCCTCGGCATACAGCATGGGCTGTTTGGCCGGGTAGGTGCCGGCGCGCGAATACAGCATGCGCAGCAGGCTGGACAGCGTGGTGACGCTGCCGACGCTGGAGCGCACGCTGGCCGTGCCGCGCTGCTGCTGCAGCGCCACCGCCGGCGGCAGGCCCTCGATGGCATCCACGTCGGGCACGCCCACCTGGTCGATCAACCGCCGTGCATACGGCGATAGCGACTCCAGGTAGCGCCGCTGCGCCTCCGCATACAGCGTACCGAAGGCCAGCGACGACTTGCCCGACCCGGAGATGCCCGAGAACACCACCAGCGCATCGCGCGGGATGTCCACGTCGACGTCCTTGAGGTTGTGTTCGCGGGCACCGCGCACGCGCACGAAGGCGTTGCGGGTGGACGGTGACGGGGGCGTGCGACGGGTGCTCATCGGTGCAGGATAAAGAGCACCCGTCGAAGCGGCCAGTGAAGGAACGTGAGCAGGGCGTGTGGGGCGACGCTACACCGCAACGCGCAGGGCCGCACGCGGCGTCACTGGCACCTCCAGCACGAACGCGGCCACCGCGTCGGACAGCAGCGCGGCCTGGCGTTCCATCGCCTGCGCCGAGGCCGACGCTTCCTCCACCAGCGCCGCGTTCTGCTGGGTGCTGCCATCCATCTGCAGCAGCGTGTGCCCCACCTGCTCGATGCCGGCGCTCTGCTGCTGCGACGCCGCCGAGATGCTGGCCATGATCGCACTGACCTGCTGCACGCTGCCCACGATCTGGTCCATCGTCGCACCGGCTTGGTCCACCTGGCGGCTGCCGGCGGCCACGGTGTCCACCGAGGCCTCGATCAGGCCCTTGATCTGCCGGGCGGCATCGGCACTGCGTTGGGCCAGCAGGCGCACTTCGCTGGCCACCACGGCGAAGCTGCGGCCCTGCTCGCCAGCCCGCGCCGCCTCCACCGCCGCGTTCAAGGCGAGGATGTTGGTCTGGAAGGCAATGCCGTCGATGACCCCGGTGATGTCGCCGATGCGCCGCGACGCGTCGGCGATGTCACGCATGCTGGCCACCACCTGCGCCACCGAGGCGCCGCCCTGCTGGGCGACGCCGGTGGCCTGCAGCGCCAGCTGGTTGGCCTGCTGGGCGGCGTCGGCGTTCTGGCGCACGGTGGCGGTGAGTTCTTCCATTGACGAGGCGGTTTCTTCCAGGTGCGCGGCCTGTCGCTCGGTGCGCCCGGCCAGCTCCTGGTGGCCTGCCACGATCTCACCCGCCGCGCCATCAATGGCAGTCGAGGCCTGCTGGATGCGTGCCACGATGTCGGTGAGCTGCTGCACGGTGGCGTTGGCATCGTCGCGCAGGTGCGCGAACACGCCCTGGAACTCGCCCTGCATGCGCACCCGCAGATCGCCCTGGGCCAACGCGGACAGCACCGCCTGCAGACCGGACAGATTGCCCTGGAAGGTATCCAGCAGCCGGTTGGTGCTGACCGCCAGCGTGCGCACGAAGCCGTGCTTGCCGGTGGTGTCGATGCGGCCATGCAACTGGCCGTGCGCAGCGGCATCCACCAGCGCCGCCACTTCGGTTTCCACCGTGGTTTCCAGCGCGCGGCTGCGCCATTCCACCGCGGCGCCCAGCAGGTGGCCGTCGTCGATGATCGGCGTGGCCACCAGCTGGTAGCGCGTGCCCGCGTGCTCGATCTCATGGCTGCCCGGCTCGCGGCCTTGCAGCGCTTCCACGATGCGCGCGAACACCGGGTGCAATGCCTGCGCCGGTTGGCCACGCCACTGCGCTTCGGATGCCGCCAGTTCGGCCAACAGCGCATGGTTGAGCAGGCTGATGCGGCCGTCGGGGTCGATCACCATCACCCCGGCCTGGGTGCTGTCCAGCGCCTGCCGCGCGCGGGCGTTGTCGCGCGCGGCGGCACGTTCGGCCTCGATGCGCCCGCGCAGGCGCTGCTGCATGTGCACCAGCCGCTGCGCCAGCTGCCCGATCTCATCATGCGGGTTGTGCACCACCAGCACGCTGTCCAGGCGGTCCTCGGCGATGTCTTCGGCAAACCGCAGGGTGTCGGCGATAGGCTGGCGCACGGCACGCAGCACCAGCAGCAGGCTGGCGATCAGCACCGCCGCCACCAGCGCCAGCGTGAACCCGAACAGCACGGTCATCGCGCGTGCCTGCGCCTGCTGGCGGGCACGCGCGGCGTCCAGCGCAGCCGCCTGCGCCTGGTGCAGCGCCTGCAATGCCGGGGCAATCTGCGCGGCGGTATCGGCCAACGACTGCGCTTCCACGTCCAGCCCTACGCGGGCGGCGGTGTAGGCCAGCAACGCGCTCTGGTAAGCGTCCATGCCGGCGCGCAGGGCGTCCTGCGTTGCTGCCGGCAGGCCCGAGGCAGACAACGCAAGGTCGAACGGCAACTTGGCTTCGCTGGCACGATCGGTGTGCTGTGCATCACCGCTGAGCAGCAGCAGTGCTTCCTGGCGGCGCATGGCCTGCCATTGCACGGCCAACGCCAGGCGATCGGCTCCGGCAAGCAGGCCGTCCAGCGCGGCCGCGCTGGCGTCCAGTTGTGCGCGCAGTCCGGCGTCGCCGCGGCCCATTTCATCGGCGCGGGCATTCAACGCCGCAATCCCGTCGGCGAATTCCTGTGCACGGGCCGCCAGCGCGCGCAGCGCGGCCGCCGTGCCCGGCTCGTGCGGGGTACGCTGCAGCGCCTGCAGGGTTGTCTGCAACTGGGCCTGGCCCTGTTGCAGGGCGGCACGGTCGGTGTCCTCGAAGGTGATGGCGTAGCGGGTCTGCAGGCGGCGCGCATCGGCCACCTGGGTGGCCAGCGTGGCGGCCAGGGCTGCGTCCTGCTGGTGGGCCGCGTAGCGGGCGGTGGCGCGTTCGCTGCTGTAGCGGGTCCATGCGTAGACCAACGCCACCACCAGCAGGCCGCTGCCGCAGACCAGCAGCGCGGCCTTGAGCTTGCGTGCGACACTCAGGCGGCGCGCCGACGCGGCGGCACGGGTGAACCAAGGCAGGACAACGCGCTCACCCAGGCGGGCGAACGAAGACAACGGGCGGCGGGGGACGGCCGACATCACATGCTCCAGGCG
>NZ_QAIW01000306.1:0-791 GCF_003061285.1 Stenotrophomonas sp. HMWF003
GCTGCTGGCCGGTGCCGCGCAGATGGACGAACACGCGCTCACCGCGCCGCTCGCACAGAACCTGCCGGTCCTGCATGCCCTGACCGATATCTGGAACCGCAACCTGCTGGGCCATGCCACCCATGCGGTGATGACCTACGACCAGCGCCTGGCGCTGCTGCCTGCCTACCTGCAGCAGCTGGTGATGGAAAGCCTGGGCAAGCGCGTGCAGCTCGATGGCAGCCCGGTGGCCAGCGACACCGTGCCGGTGTGGTGGGGCGGGGCAGGCACCGATGTGCAGCACAGCTTCTTCCAGGCACTGCACCAGGGCACCAGCGTGATCCCGGCCGATTTCATCGGCTGCGTGCGCAACGATGACCCCTACGTGGTCAACCACCAGGCGCTGATGGCCAACCTGCTGGCGCAGACCGAAGCGCTGGCCAACGGCCAGGGCAGCGACGATCCGCACCGTGCGTATCCTGGCGGCCGCCCGAGCACGCTTATCCTGCTCGACGCGCTCACCCCGCAGGCGCTTGGCGCGCTGATCGCCATGTACGAACACGCCGTGTACGTGCAGTCGATCATCTGGAACATCAACGCCTTCGACCAGTTCGGCGTGGAGCTGGGCAAGCAGTTGGCCAGCCAGCTGCTGCCGGCGCTGCAGGGTGAAGCGCATGCCATCACCGATCCGGTGACGCTGGAGCTGCTGGGCCGGTTGCGGCCGCTGCCGTGATGATGGCGTGGGTGGTGGTGGGGGATGCAACCTCCGGTGGCGGCGAAGTGGTTACCGGCAGCGCGTCAAGGCGTATCGA
>NZ_QAIW01000306.1:801-1909 GCF_003061285.1 Stenotrophomonas sp. HMWF003
CGATCGTCTCAGGTGACCCGGTGCGGCGCCTGGCCGGGCGTTCCGTGGCCCGCCATATGGACGCGCTGGATTGTGGATGCCGGTTGATTGCCGGGGCCCAGTCGCGTGTGAGCAGCTGAGCGAGGTTGCTTGCGGGGCGGCGGCACCGCGTGTGGCGCTGCGCTGTGCTGAGGGTGTCGACGCTGCAAACCGCTCGAACCCGTCGCCCACTACAGGTGGATGCTGCGTTGTTTCAACGCTTGTGCACCGAATCCAGCACCGTGTCCCACAGGCCAAGCAACGCCTGCTCGGGTGGTAGCCTTGCATCCGGATTCAGCGGATCCCCTGCGCTCAACTGAAACGTGAGTCCTGGCGACTCGTGAAGACTCGGCCTGCGATCTGCTCGGGTCCACATGAAGTGGTATTGGATTGATCCGTTGTTGAAACGCATCCTCCACACCGCCTCTTCGCCTTGCCGGTTTGCCACCGTGCGCTGTCCGCTGCGAAGGATGCTCAGCTCCATCGCCGAATCGAACATGTCCCGAATGTTCGGGTCAGCGCGGAGAATCTTGAACTCCTGCTGCGCTACGTCAAGCTGTCCCGCAGCGCTGAACATCCAGGCTTCGCTGGCCGGCAGCGCCATGAGTTCGCTCGCCTCGTTCGCCTCGACGGTCCCAACGGTTAACGTGGTGCTGTCGAAGCCGCGAACCTCCATGGTAAGGCTGGCGTCGATTTTCACCTCAGCAGTCACGACCGCCCCATCAATGCAGAATCCGCCCGGTTGATCCAGGCTGTTCAGCGGCTGAAGCCGCGAGAATATCCGCTTGTAGGCGGGCAGCTTGGCTTTGATCTCCTCACCTTCGCCCAGCCCTTTGAACAGATAGCCGCGGTCGCCCAGCCAGAGGTAGCGCTCGAGGTAGTAAACGCGCTTGTTAACCGGGATGTTCCTGTGCAACAGCAGCGCTGCGTTCTCACCTACTTGCTCGTAGTGGCTCAGCAGACTCGGCTCCGTGTCGTGTGGCTGGGCCGCCAGCGAATCGCGCCGGGCATGCACATGCGCCCAGAAGCCGTCGGCATTGTGCAGCCTGGCGGGCAGTCGTTCGACGGCAGCCCAGTCGAGGTTGACGTG
>NZ_QAIW01000307.1:0-5005 GCF_003061285.1 Stenotrophomonas sp. HMWF003
CCACGCCCACGGCAGCGGCGGTCACCAGTGCGGCATCGGCGACCGGTGCGGTCGTGTTGCCCGGCTTCGGCGCATCGGCCTGCGGCTGGCGTGCCGGCTTGTCGCTGGCCACGGCCTTGTCGGCATCGCCCTGCTGCGGCTTGGGCTGCTGCGGGTTCTGCTTCTGCTTCAGCTTGGGCTGCTGCTCATTGCGCGGCTGCTTGGGCTGCTGTTCGTTGCGCGGCTTGGCCTGGCCCGGTGCCTGCACCTGTGCGGCATTGCCGGCCACCGGTGCGGCGACGTCCTGGCGGCGCTCGTCACGACGCTCGTTCTTGCCACCGCGTTCGCCACGCTCGCCACGTTCACCGCGGTCCTTGCCACGGCCCTGGCCCTGCGCCTGTGCGCCGCCATTGCCGTTGCGCTCGCCACCGCGTTCATCGCGGCGGCCGCCATTGCGGTCCTTGTTGCGATCCTTGTTGCGGTTGGTGCGGTTGCCGTCCTGGGCCGGGCGTGCGTTCGCCGGCGGGGCAGCGGCCGGGGCCGGTTCGCCACCGAAGATGCGCTTGAGCCAGCCCACCACGCCGGTAGCGGCCGGTGCGGCCACCGGGGCCGGGGCAGCGACCGGTGCGGGCGCGGCTTCCGGTTCCGGGGCTTCGCGGATCGGCGCCGGCTGGCTGTGCTTGACCTGGGTCACCACCGGGGCCGCCGGGATGTTCAGCTGGGCCTTGGTCAGCGCGTGCACCGGCAGCTTGCGCGGGGTACCGCGCTGGTAGCTCGGCTTGCCGCTTTCTTCGCCCAGCTCGTTGTCACGCAGTCGGGTCACTTCGTAATGCGGGGTGTGCAGCTGTTCGTCGGCGACGATCACGATCGGCGCGTCATGGCGCTGTTCGATCTCGCGCAGGGCGCTGCGCTTTTCATTGAGCAGGTAGTTGGCGATCTCGACCGGGGCCTGGACCAGCACCTGCCCGGTGTTCTCCTTCATCGCATGCTCTTCAGCCACGCGGATGATCGACAGCGACAGCGACTCGACGCTGCGCATGCGGCCATGGCCGTCGCAACGCGGGCACACGATCTGGCTGGATTCGCCCAGGCTCGGGCGCAGGCGCTGGCGGCTCATTTCCATCAGGCCAAAGCGCGAGATGCGGCCCAGCTGCACGCGCGCACGGTCGTACTTGAGCGCGTTCTGCAGGCGGTTTTCAACTTCGCGCTGGTGCTTGTTGGAGGCCATGTCGATGAAATCGATGACCACCAGGCCGCCCAGGTCGCGCAGGCGCAGCTGGCGGGCCACTTCTTCGGCCGCTTCCAGGTTGGTCTGGAATGCGGTGTCCTCGATGTCGCTGCCCTTGGTGGCGCGCGAGGAGTTGACGTCGATGGCGGTCAGCGCCTCGGTCTGGTCGACCACGATCGAACCGCCGGACGGCAGGCGCACGTTGCGCTCATACGCGCCTTCGATCTGCGATTCGATCTGGAAGCGGTTGAACAGCGGGATGTCGTCGGTGTAGTGCTTGAGCTTGCGCAGGGTCTGCGGCATCACCTGCTGCATGAACTCGCGGGCGGTCTCGTACAGTTCCTGGGTGTCCACCAGGATCTCGCCGACGTCGGCGCGCAGGTAGTCACGCAGGGCGCGCACGATCAGGCGCGACTCCTGGTAGATCAGGAAGGAGGCCGGCTTGGTCAGCGCCGCTTCGGCGATCGACTTCCACACCTGCAGCAGGTAATCCAGATCCCACTGCAGCTCTTCGGCATCGCGGCCGACGCCGGCGGTGCGGATGATCACGCCCATGTCGTCGGGGATGTTCA
Source organism: Stenotrophomonas sp. HMWF003 (assembly GCF_003061285.1). Classification (NCBI taxonomy): domain Bacteria; kingdom Pseudomonadati; phylum Pseudomonadota; class Gammaproteobacteria; order Lysobacterales; family Lysobacteraceae; genus Stenotrophomonas; species Stenotrophomonas sp. HMWF003. The sequence goes on from NZ_QAIW01000307.1 coordinate 1,780, forward strand.
GCTTGTCCAGCGCTTCCTTCAGCGCGGCGCGGTCTTCGCCCTCGATGCGACGCGACACGCCGCCAGCGGTGGGCGAGTTCGGCATCAGGACCATGTAGCGGCCGGCCAGCGAGATGAACGTGGTCAGGGCGGCGCCCTTGTTGCCACGCTCTTCCTTGTCGACCTGGACAACCACTTCCTGGCCTTCACGCAGCAGTTCGCGGATGCCGGCCTTGTTGTGGTCCACGCCCGCGGCGAAGTAATCGCGCGAGATTTCCTTCAGCGGCAGGAAGCCGTGGCGCTCGCCGCCGTATTCGACGAAGGCCGCTTCCAGCGACGGTTCAAGGCGCGTGATGCGGCCCTTGTAGATGTTCGACTTCTTCTGTTCCTTGGACGGCTGTTCGATGTCGATGTCGTACAGCGTCTGGCCATCCACGATGGCTACCCGCAGCTCTTCAGCCTGCGTGGCATTGATCAGCATTCGCTTCATTGTTGGGTTCCTCGCGCGCTGCTACCGCGCGGAACACCATGGGGTTTCGCTTCTGGTCACGCTTCGACGCCCATCGCGCAGGCGCGGGGAGGGCGGCTTGGGTTTCCAGCGCTACAACACCACGGCAGCCCGCGGGAGCGCTTCATTTGTTTTGGTTTGGGTGTTACGGGGCCGGAGGCAGCTGTCAGCCAGGCTGGAGCGCCACAGGGACATGTTTTTCAGCACAGACGCTTGTCAGGCATCCGGCGATGGCCGGGACCGCCGGTGAGCCGCTAACATGGCCGCCCCGGGGGCGGTGGCTGCGCACTGTGCCGGAATCGCGGGAAGTCGGGCTTCTGGCCCAGAGCAACTTCCAACGAAATCAATCCCTTATCTCGCATGCCGAGTGTAACAGAATAAAAGGCCAATGACCGTTACCGAGCCCACCCCCAAAGCCGCTGAAGCCATGACCAGCGTACGTATCATCACCGTCCCGGCCGACCGTGCCGGGCAGCGCCTGGACAACTTCCTGCTCGGCCAGCTCAAGGGTGCGCCGCGCAGCCTGATCTACAAGCTGGTGCGTAGTGGCCAGGTCCGGGTCAACGGCGGCCGCGCCAAGGCCGAGCGCAAGCTGGAGCCGGGCGACGAGGTCCGGGTGCCGCCGGTCCGTCTCACCGAGGAGGGCGACAAGGCAGGTCCGCCCGCCGCGTTCATGAAACGGCTGGAAGATGCCATCGTGTTCGAAGACGATCGGCTGCTGGCGCTGAACAAGCCGTCGGGCGTGGCCAGCCACGGCGGCAGTGGGATCAGCTTCGGCGCGATCGAGACGCTGCGGGCGCTGCGCCCGGGCAAGACCCTGGAACTGGTGCACCGGCTGGACCGCGACACATCGGGCCTGCTGATCGTGGCCAAGAAGCGTTCGGCGCTGAGCGAGCTGCAGGCGCTGCTGCGCGAAGACCACGGCTCGGGCATCCGCAAGCATTACCTGACGCTGCTGGTCGGGCGCATGCCCGACGGCACCATGACGGTGGATGCGCCGCTGCACGTGGGCCTGCGCCAGGGCGGGGAGCGGCATGTGCAGGTCAACCCGATCGGCAAGGAGTCGATCAGTCACTTCAAGGTGCTGGAACGCAAGGGCGGGCATTCGTACTGCGAGGTCCGCATCGAAACCGGCCGCACCCACCAGATCCGCGTGCATGCCCAGCACCTGGGGCATCCGGTCGCCGGTGACGACAAGTACGGCGATCCGGACGTCAACAAGCGGCTTCGTGAGCAGATCGGGCTGAAGCGCCTGTTCCTGCACGCCGCCTCGCTGGAGTTCGCACTGGACGCCGGCAAGACCCCGTACCTGCTCAACGCGCCGCTGGCCGACGAGCTGACCGAGGTGCTGAACCGGTTGAAGTGAGAGCTGGCAGATAAAGCCGTGCCGAACGGAGGGTAGTGCCGGCCGCTGGCCGGCTCTGCACGGTCTTGATCGACATCGGGAAGAGCCGGCCAGCGGCCGGCACTACCGGGCGGCGGGACCCTACGCCGACGTTATCGGGCGACAGGGCCTAGCGTTACCGGGGTAGAGCCCGGGCCGTCACCACTTGAACAGCACCAGGCTGATCGCCAGGCTGCCCATGCCGGCCACCAGGCCGTACACGGTTTCGTGGCCCTTGGCGTAGCGCTTTGCCGCCGGCAGCAGTTCGTCCAGGGCGAGGAACACCATCACCCCGGAAATCAGGCCGAACACCCAGCCGAAGGTGGCGTGGTTGAGCATGCCCGACAGCGCGAAGTAGCCGATCGCCGCGCCAACCGGCTCGGCCAGGCCCGAGAGCAGGCTGGCGCCGAAGGCATACCACTTGTTCTGGGTGGCGAAATACACCGGCACCGCGATGGCGATGCCTTCGGGGATGTTGTGGATGGCGATGGCGAAGGCCAGCGGCATGCCCACCGACGGGCTCTCCAGCGTGGCAAAGAACGTGGCCAGGCCTTCGGGAAAGTTGTGCGCGGTGATCGCGATCGCGGTCAGCAGGCCCACCCGCTTGATGTAGGCCTTGTTGTTGTCGCGGAACACCGGGTCCTGCTTGTCCAGGCTTTCGTGGGGGTTCGGGATCAGGTGGTCGATCACCACGATCAGCAGCACCCCGGCCAGGAACGCGGCCGTGCCGTAGGCGAAGCCCAGCCGGGCATCGTAGGCCTGGGTGAACGAATCGATCGCCTTGTTCAGGATCTCGGTAAGCGACACGAACACCATCGCCCCGCCGGCAAAGGCCAGCCCGAAGGCCAGCAGCCGCGGGTTGGGGCGGCGCGAGAACAGCACCATCAGGCTGCCCAGGCCGGTTGCCAGGCCGGCAGCCAGGGTCACGCCGAGCGCGACCCAGACATTTTCAGACGAAATTTCGAGCATGCGCCACAGCATCCTTGGAGAAGTGCAACGCGCCCCGATGGGGGTGCCCGGGGCGCGGTAAGGGGAGGCTGGCGCTGGCTGACCTCAGATCAGGGGAACTTCAACCGCCCCGGCGCAGCCGCTCTTCCACCGCGAAGCACTCGTCCGGCTTGGGCTGCGGCGGGTTGAAGCTCACCGGTACCTGGATGGTGGTGGACACGGTCTGGCCGGCGCGGGTGGCCGCCTTGAACTCCCAGCCTTCCACCGCCGTCTTCGCCTGCGCGTCGAGCTGGGCGTTGCCGCTGCTGGTCACCTGCGCCACCTGGCTGGGCTTGCCGTTGGCGGCGATCACCACCTTGAAGGTGCTGGTGCCGCCGATGCCCTGGCAGGCCAGTTCGATCGGGTAC
>NZ_QAIW01000307.1:5015-6543 GCF_003061285.1 Stenotrophomonas sp. HMWF003
GGGTCTTCACGGCCGCCACTTCGGTCGGCGCGGCCACCGGGGCGGTCGGCTCGGCCGGCTTGTTGCAGCCGGCCAGGGCGGTAAGGGCGATGCTGGACAACACGAGGGACTGCAGTTTCATGGGGTCACTCCGTCAGGGCCGAAGCCTTCGCTGCGCAGATGAAGTCGTTTTCGCTCAGGCCACCCACGTCGTGGGTGGAAAAGCGCACCACCGCCCGGTCGTAGTGCACGCCCAGGTCGGGGTGGTGGTCTTCGCGGTGGGCCACCCAGGCCAGGGCGTTCACGAAGGCCATGGTCCGGTGGTAGTCGTCGAAGCGGAAGGTGCGGGTCAGCGCCTGGCCGTGTTCGGCCAGCTCCCAGCCGGGCACCTGGGCCAGCAGTTCGGCCACGCGGGCCTCGCCCAGCTTGTGGTCGCTGCCCTTGCGCGGCACACAGTGCGCCCGCGCCAGCGGAATCAGGTCGGCCATGAAATCCTCCACTCCCAGTGTTCTAGCAAGATGACTGAACGATGCGCCGGCCAATGTATAAACCGAATGAGCGCATAACATGTAAGCCGCTAGAATAGCCCGATGATCCAGATATCCGACACCGCCCAAACCTATTTCCGCAAGCTGATCGAGCGTGAGGCCGTGCCCGGCATGGGCGTGCGCCTGAGCGCCGTCGATGCGGGCACCCCCCGCGCCGATGCCCGGCTCGAGTTTGCCGAGCCGGCCCAACTGCTCGGCGACGAGTGGGCGGTGGACTGCGATGGCTTCACCCTGTTCGTGGATGCGCCCAGCGTGGGCTGGCTCGACGGTGCCGAGATCGACATCGTCAGCAATGCCGCCGGCAGCCAGCAGCTGACCATCAAGGCCCCCAAGATCAAGGGCGAAGCGCCGGGCGAGGCGAACTCGTTGGTGGAACGCGTGCGCTGGGTGGTGGAGAACGAAGTGAATCCGCAGCTGGCCTCCCACGGCGGCAAGGTGGCCGTGCAGGAAGTGTCGGCCGACGGCGTGGTGCTGCTGCGCTTCGGTGGCGGCTGCCAGGGCTGCGGCATGGCCGATGTGACCCTCAAGCAGGGCATCGAAAAAACCCTGATGGGCCGCGTGCCCGGGATCACTGCGGTACGCGACGCGACCGACCACGACAGTGGCGACGCGCCGTACATCCCGCGCGGCACGGCCGCCTGATCGCGCTGCGTGCCACTGCGCCGGGCTGACGAGATCCTCGATTGGCTGCTGGCACGCCAGCCGGACAACCGCATCCTTGAGAAAACCACGGGCCTTCCCTACGGGTGGGGCCTGTGGCTGCGCGCGCTCAGCCCGTTGCCGCGCCCGTTTCGTTCCAGCGAGGTCATCGCCGCCCTGATCGGGCGCCCGCTGCCGGTGTCCGCCGGGCGGCTGCCGCAACTGGGGTTCGTGCAATCGTTGCGGCGCCTGCTGTGGCAGGGCTGGGAACCGGCCCCGCGCGACCAGCGCTGGATGCGCTGGAGCTCGGCCACGATCAGCCTGCTGTTGCATGTGCTGTTTGCCGCGCTGCTGCTGTGGGT
>NZ_QAIW01000308.1:0-885 GCF_003061285.1 Stenotrophomonas sp. HMWF003
GAACCAGGTGGAGGCGAGCTTCAATGCGCCCAGCCTGTTCAGCCCGCGGCGGTTGATGGAGCTGCGCCTGCCCAGCGGCAAGCCGGGCAAGGAAGGCGCCGAGGTGATCAGCCAGTTCTGTGCGAATCCCGCGCCGGACGTGATCCTGCTGATCACCTGCAACGAATGGAGCAAGGCCCACCAGGGCAAGTGGGCCGAGGCGGTCAATCGCGTCGGCGTGCTGTCGGTGGCCTGGGCAATCAAGCCGCACGAGCTGCCCGACTGGATCGAACGCCGCCTGCGCAGCAAGGGCCTGCGCGCCGAACCGGCCGCCGTGCAGCGCCTGGCCGAGCGGGTGGAAGGCAACCTGCTGGCCGCCGCGCAGGAGATCGACAAACTGGCCCTGCTGGCCGCCGGGCAGACCCTGGACGTGGACACCATGGAATCGCTGGTGGCCGACGCCGCCCGCTATGACGTGTTCCGCCTGCTCGAGGCCACGTTCTCGGGGCAGCCGGTGGCGGTGCTGCGCATGCTGGCCGGGCTGCGGGGCGAGGGCGAAGCGGTGGCCGCGCTGACCCCGATGGTCATCCGCGAGCTGCTGTCCACCGCCGGGCTGGCCCGTGTGCAGGCCCGGGGCGGCAACCTGGCCGCCGAGATGAAGAGCCGCGGGATCTGGGAATCGCGGCAGGCGCCGTTCAAGCGCGCCCTGCAGCGCCATCCCGAACCCAAGCGCTGGGAGCGTTTCGTGGCCGAGGCCGGGCTGGTCGACCGCATGGCCAAGGGCCGTGCCGACGGTGACCCGTGGCTGGGGCTGGAACGCCTGCTGCTGGCCGTGGCCGAGGCCCGCGCCGTGCGCCTGCTGGCCCGCGCCTGAGCCGGCATGGGCCTGCGCATTCATTACGGCGG
>NZ_QAIW01000308.1:932-5899 GCF_003061285.1 Stenotrophomonas sp. HMWF003
CGGCGGCCGATCCGCCGCACCGGGCCGCGCCGGGCGCCGATGCCGGGCAGCGTGCGCACATGCTGGCCCTGGCGATCGGCGACGAACCGGGCCTGCTGCTCGACCTGCGCGAGCTGGAACGGGCCGCGCGCCAGCCCGGGGTGCCGTCCTATACGGTCGATACCCTGCGCGAACTGCGTGCCGAGCTGGGCCCCCATCAGTCGCTGGCGTGGCTGGTGGGCGCCGACAGCCTGCTGGGCCTGACCGGCTGGCATGACTGGGAGGCCCTGTTCGGGCTGGCCCACTTCATCGTGGCCGACCGCCCGGGCAGCCCGCTGGAACAGGCCCTGCCGCCCGCGCTGGAGGCCGCCCTGGCCGGGCGCTGGGCCGACCACGAGCGCGCGCTGCTGGGGGCGCCGGCCGGGCGCCTGCTGCGCCTGCAGACCCCGCTGCGCGAGGAATCGGCCAGTGCCGTGCGCGGCCGGATCGCCGCCGGCGAAGACTGGCGGAGCCTGCTGCCGCCGGCCGTGGCCGACTACATCGCCGACCGGGGCCTGTACGGTGCCCGGCCGGTGTGAATACGCGCAGGGCATTCGGCCCGTATAATCGGCCCCACATTTATCGAGTTCACCCGCTTTGAGCAACCAAGCCCAGCCCCAGACCATCAAGGTCCAGATGCCGAACCCGGCACCCTCCAACGCGCAGCTGCTGGAGTGCGTGCGCAAGGCCACCGAAGAACTGAAGGCCAAGGATCTTGTCGAAATCGATGTGATCGGCAAGTCCAGCGTCGCCGATTACATGGTGATCGCTTCGGGCACCTCCAGCCGCCACGTGAAGTCGATCGCCGATGAAGTGGTGAAGTTCGCCAAGGCCCTGGGCGTGATGCCGCTGGGCGTGGAAGGCGAGCGCGAAGCCGAGTGGGTGCTGGTCGACCTGGGCGACGTCGTGGTGCACGTGATGCTGCCGCGCGTGCGCGAGTTCTACGCGCTGGAGCGCCTGTGGACGGTCGGCGACCAGCCGCCGAGCCTGCTGGACGACGACGCCGAAGAAGGCGACGAGTACGGCCACGGCGCACGCTGAAGCGGTGTGTCGCGGACACGATGACGGCGCCGATGGCGCCGTTGTCATTTCAACGGCATCGCCCCCGATGCCGGGAGACTGCAGATGAAAGCCAGGCTGATCGCCACCGGCGAACGCGCACCCGCCTGGGTGGCGCAGGGCTTTGCCGAGTACCAGAAGCGTCTGTCGCACTGGTTGCCCTTCGAACTGGTGGAGATCGAGCCGGGCCTGCGTGGCAAAGGCCGCGACGCGCGTCGGGCCACCGACGATGAAGGCAAGCGGGTGATTGCGGCGCTGCCCAAGAATGCCTACGTGGTCGCGCTCGATGTGCCGGGCCGCCAGCTCAGTTCCGAGCAGCTGGCGCAGCGGCTGGAGCATTGGCGCGGGCAGGGCCGTGACATGGCGTTCCTGATCGGTGGCCCTGAGGGCCACTCGGCCGAAGTGTCCGCGCTCGCCGATGAGAAATGGTCGATTGGTCCGCTGACGTTGCCGCACATGCTGGTGCGCCTGGTGGTGGCCGAGCAGCTGTATCGCGCGGCGGCGATGCTGGCCAACCACCCGTACCACCGCGCCTGACAACGGGCTTGAAGAAAAGCTGCGAAAACGGGTTACATCCTGTGAAAAACGGGCTACAATGCGCACCCCGCCCGAATAGCTCAGCCGGTTAGAGCACTTGACTGTTAATCAGGGGGTCGTTGGTTCGAGTCCAACTTCGGGCGCCAAGTTTTGAAAAGCCTCGCAGCGATGCGAGGCTTTTTTTTGCCCGTGATGGGTGGGGGTAGAGCCGACCGTTGGTCGGCTGACACAACGCTGACAACGCTGACAGCGCTGGCCACGCAACACACCGCAATGATCGAACCCAACGCACCGCCCAAAAAAAAGCCCGGGCACTGCCCGGGCTTTTCGTTCCACACGTGTGGTTACATCAGTTGAAGGTGTACTTGGCCCCCACGGTGAAGTAACGGCCGATTGCACCGCTGAAGTGCAGCGGGTTGTAGTTCACGCTGCCGTAGGTGGTCGGATCCAGCGGGGCGATGCGATCGAACACGTTCTGCACCGAGGCATTCAGCTCGAACATGTCGGTCACGTTCCAACGGCCGGAAAGATCGAACGTGGTGAACGAGGAGATCTTCGTCACCGGCGTACCGTCGGCGTAGAAGGCCTGGTAGTCACCACCGCGCTTGTCGGTGTTGTCCATCTTGGCGATGTAGTTGGCGACGCCGCTGACACTCCAGGCGCCCTGCTTCCAGGTGGTGCCGAAGTTGACACGGTCCTTCGGGGTGCCGATGCAGTTGGTCACGTCGCAGTTGCCGTGGGTGCCGGCGTAGTCGACGGTTTCATCGCCTTCGGTGCGCTCGAACTTCAGCACGTGGCTCCACTGCAGATCCATCTCCAGCTGGCCCGGGCCGATGTCGAACGTCTGGCGGATATCGGTGTCGATACCGCGCACACGCGACGAGTTGGCATTCACGTACGCGGTGTTGACGGCCAGGATCGTGCCGCTGTTGGGCACGCCACCGATGTTGTTGGCATCACGCAGGACGTTGCCGGCCGCGATCGCCGCGGCGGTGCTGCCCTGGGCGATTTCGTTGGTGCGCTTGATCTGCCACGCATCGACGGTCAACGAGGTCGACGAGGTCGGCTGCATCACGATGCCGACCGAGTAGCTCTTGGACTCTTCCGGCTTCAGGTCCTTGTTGGGACGGGTGATGATGGCCACCGAACGCGCGGTGCACTCGTTGGCCGGGTCGATCGCGCAACGCACCGGATCGCGTGCATTGGAGAACGCGGCCAGGCCGCCGTCACCGTTTTCGGCCGGGTTCGGCGCGCGGAAACCTTCGGCATAGCTGGCACGCAGCGCCAGCCAGTCGGTCGGGGTCCACTTCACGCCCAGCTTCGGCGTGGCCTTGCCTTCACCGCTTTCGTACTTGTCGTAACGCAGTGCCGCGCTCAGTTCCAGCTGTTCCAGCACCGGCGCGGACAATTCGGCATAGCCGGCGTACACGTTCTGGGTACCGTCATAGGCCGAGTAACCCAGGCCGATGATGTCACCCTGGTCGGTGTAGGTCTGCGGGGTCAGGCTGTTGCTGGTCTTGCGCCATTCGGTACCCATGGCCAGGCCGAGCGGGCCGCCCTTGAGGTCCATCAGGCTGCGCGACACGGTGAAGTTGAACATGTCCAGGCTGGACTTGGCGCTGGCACTGATGGTCGGCGAGATGTAGTCATACAGCGCCTGCGAGTTCGCCCCGGCATTGTCGCCGATGCGCCACACGCCACCCGGGCAGGCCGGATTGCCCAGCGCACAGCGTACGGCGCTGTAGCGCAGGAAGCCGGTGCGCTTGTTGGTCAGGTCGGTACCCGAATGCAGGTAGGCGGTGTCGTAGCTCCACTCGCCCCAGTTGCCCTTCACGCCGGCCAGGAAGCGGTTGAACTCATTGGTGTTGTTGGTCACGCGACCGCCCACGTCCCATGCCGAATAGCGCAGGCGCGAGGCCTGGCCCGGAATCGGGTTGTCGGGATGGGTCGGCCCCAGCACGGTGGCGCCAGCGCCGCTGTTGGCGTTGACCGGGCCGCCCGGGTAACCCCAGCCGCCGGACACGCCGGACGGCGTGTTGGAGAAGACGGTTTCCTTCTTGGAGTAGCCGATTTCGGTGTAGACCTCACCACCTTCACCGAAGGCGAAGCTGGCGCGGCCGAACACGTTGACGTACTTCTCTTCCGGGCTCAGGTCACGGAACTGCTGTGCCGGGTCCCAGAGGCAACCCTGGGCCTGCGCGGTGGCATCGGACTGGCCGGGAATGGTGGTCAGGCCGGCGCAGCCGGGCAGGGCGACCAGCTGGCCGGCGCTGTTGAATACCGAGCCGTTCGGGCCGGTGCCGCCGGCGGTGCCGCCGGACAGGTACGCGCCACCCAGGAACTGCGCATCGGCCGCATCGTAGCCCCACTGGCGGGTATCGCCGGTGCCGATCCACTTGCGGTTCTTGCGGTCGCTGATCTTGATCGCGTCGGTCTTGCCCACGTCCAGGCTGAAGAACGCATTCCAGCCGTCGCTGTTGAGGTCGCCGGTACCGGCGGTCAGCGTGGCCTTCTTGGCATTGCCGTCGCCATCGCCGGAGGTGCCGTAGGAGGCGCGCAGCACGGCGCCCTGGAAGTCGTTGCGCAGGATGATGTTGACCACGCCGGCGATCGCGTCGGACCCGTAGATGGCCGAGGCGCCGTCCTTGAGGATGTCGATGCGCTCCACCGCATCCAGCGGAATGGTGCTCAGGTCGGTGAAGACCTTCTGGCCGTCATCGGCCAGGCCATAGGTGGCCATGCGGCGGCCGTTCAACAGCACCAGCGTCGAGCCGGCGCCCAGGCCACGCAGCGAGATGCCCGCGCCGCCGCCGGCAAAGCCGTTGCCGAAGGTCTTGGGAATCGAGCCGGCGCCGTCGGCGGTCAAGGTCTGCAGGTATTCGGCGACCGTGGTCTTGCCGGTGCGGTCGATCTCCTGGCGGGTGACCACCTGGACGGGCGAGGGGGTTTCGGTGTTCGTACGCGGGATGTTGGACCCGGTGACGGTGATCCGGTCAAGGTTGGTGGCCTGTTCCTGCGCGAACGCAGAAGAGGATGCCAGCGCTCCGACCAGCAGCAGGGTGCTGCCGGTGAGTACGGTGGAAATGGATTGGGCGAGGCTATTGCGGCTGCTGTTGAGCCGTTGGACCGGGTGTTTCACAGCTTCTCTCCTGACTGGGAAAACCAACAATGACGATGGATCGGCACTGAAAATGAGTGACGACGGCGACAATCTAGGTTTCCGGAGGGTGACGAAGCCGTGAAAAATTGCTTAATTCGGGTCGCCGTCGTCACTCATTTTCAGTGCCGATCCATCGTCATTGTTGGTTTTCCCAGTCAGGAGAGAAGCTGTGAAACACCCGGTCCAACGGCTC
>NZ_QAIW01000029.1:0-6445 GCF_003061285.1 Stenotrophomonas sp. HMWF003
GCCCTGGAAGGTGGCCCAGCCTTCGGCCACGGTGGCCTGGTTGAAGCCCGAATCACGCTCCTGGTGGCTGGCGCTGAGGGTCACGCCGAAACGGTCGTCGGCGTAGCGCTGGCTGAAGATGCCCGACAGCTCGCCGGTGATGTTGGCGCCCTGCAGGGTGCGCGGCAGGTTGTCGTTGGAGCTGTCGTTGACCGCCTTCAGGCCCAGGCTGATCACCGGTTCGGCTTCCAGCGGGCGCAGCGTCTTGATGTTGATGGTGGCGCCGATGCCGCCGGTGGGGTTGTCGGCGCGGGTGGTTTTGTACACCTCCACTGCCGAGATCGATTCGGAGGCGATGTTGGCGAAATCGAACGAGCGCGAGCCGGACAGTCCGCCGCCGCCGTTGCCCAGGTTCGACGCCGGCATCTGGCGGCCGTTGAGCAGCACCAGGTTGAAGTCCGGGCCGATGCCCCGCACGGTCACCTTGGAGCCTTCGCCGCTGGAGGTACGGTCGATCGACACGCCGCTGATGCGCTGCAGCGATTCGGCCAGGTTGGTATCGGGGAACTTGCCGATGTCCTCGGCAACGATGCCATCGACCACGCCCTGGCTGTCGCGCTTGAGGTTCATCGACGAGGTAAGGCTGCCGCGGATGCCGGTGACCTGCACCGCGTCCAGCGTAGTCGGGTTGGGCGTTTCGCCCGTGGCCGGGCGGGCCGGATCCTGCGCCCAGGCGGGGCTGGCCAGCACGGCCAGCAGCGCGGAAGTGAGCATCGCCTTGCGGGGTACGACCTTGTACGTCTTCATGAAAGCTCCCTCCCCAGGGAAATCGATAATGGCGTCCTACGGCGTGATGGCGTGGTTCAACTGCACACGGGCCGGATTGGGAGCCATCGTTGACAGCGTTGTCAACAAACGACCCTTCCCGTGCGGCTCGTGCCGACATGCCCGGCACGTCCAGCGCTGTCATCCGGGCCGCATCGACGACCGGTAAAGCACCGTGGCGCAGGGGCTGCGGTGTGTTTCATACGGTATCCCGTGCTGCCGTTGCAGCACGCAGGCGACGTTGTGCAGTGCAGAACGAAACTGCGCGGATGCCCGCAACAGGCCGCCGCACTGCCCCTGTCCTGTCTGCTGACAGCGCTGGACAATCGATGACGAAGCGGGTTCCATGTGTGGCCGCCGAATGGCTGGCCTACCCTTCAACAAGGACATGCAATGGACAACCCTGCTGCAGTGCGCGGGCAACACGTGCAAAGCAACCGCGTGGCCCTGACGGTGGTCACCGCGATCTTCTTCATGTGGGGCTTCCTGACCTGCCTCAACGACATCCTCATTCCGCACCTCAAGGCGGCCTTCGCGCTCACCTGGGTGCAGGCGATGCTGGTGCAGTTCACCTTCTTCGGCGCGTACTTCCTGATGTCGCTGCCGGCGGGCCGGCTGGTGGCGGCGGTGGGCTACAAGCGCGGCATCGTGGCCGGGCTGGCCATCGCCGGCGTGGGCGCGCTGCTGTTCTGGCCGGCCGCGCACGCGCATGTGTACGGCTTGTTCCTGGCGGCGTTGTTCGTGCTCGCCACCGGCATCACCGTGCTGCAGGTGGCGGCCAACCCGTACGTGGCGCTGCTGGGGCCCGAGCAGACCGCGTCCAGCCGGCTGACCCTGGCGCAGTCGATGAACGCACTGGGCACCACGCTGGCCCCGCTGTTTGGCGGCCTGCTGATCCTGTCGGCCGAACCGCGCACCGACGAAGCACTGGCGCTGCTGCCGCAGGCCGAGGCGCTGGCCTACCGCGCCGCCGAGGCGCAGTCGGTGCAGCTGCCGTACTTCGGCCTGGCCGTGGCACTGTTCGTGCTGGCCGCGGCCATCTGGATGTTCCGCCTGCCGGCCATTCCGGGCGTAGAGGAAGGGGCCGCCGGTGGGCGCATCCGCGACGCGCTGCGGCACCCGCACCTGCGCTACGGCGTGCTGGCGATCTTCTTCTACGTGGGTGCCGAAGTGTCCATCGGCAGCGTGCTGGTCAACTTCCTGTCGATGCCGGGCATTGGCGAAGGGCTCACCGAGCAGGAAGCCACGCGCTATGTGTCGTTGTACTGGGGCGGCGCGCTGGTGGGCCGCCTGGTCGGCACCGTGCTGCTGGCCCGGCTGGACCCGCGTCGCCTGCTGGGCATCTTCGCGCTGGTGGTGATGGCGCTGCTGGCGGTGACCATGCTGGCCGGTGGCGGATTGGCCAAGTGGGCGGTGGTGAGCATCGGGCTGTTCAACTCGATCATGTTCCCGACCATCTTCGCGCTCGCCATCGCGCGCCTGGGCGCGCTGACCGGCAAGGGCTCCAGTCTGCTGGTGATGGCCATCGTGGGCGGGGCAGTGGTACCGCTGGCGATGGGCTGGGTGGCCGACCACCACGGCCTGCAGCTGTCGTTCCTGCTGCCGATGCTCTGCTACCTGTACATCGTGTTCTACGCATGGCGGGGCTCGCGCCACGCCGCGTAGGCAGGTGTCTCAGCGTCGCCGCGGCGCGTGGGTCGATTCGCGCACCAGTACCGCATGGTCCACGGTGACCATGCGGCCGGCGTCGGGCGACCGGATGTGGTCGATCAGCTGTTCGGTGGCCAGCCGCCCCATGTGCGAGGTGGGCTGCCGCACCGTGGTCAGCGCCGGGTAGATATGCCCGGCGATCGGCGTGTCATCGAAGCCGCACACCGACAGGTCGCGCGGCACGCGCAGCCCGCGCTGGCCGGCCACCCGGTAGACCGCGGCGGCCATGTCATCGTTGGCCGCGAAGATGGCGGTGGGCGGTTGCGGCAGGTCGAGCAGCGTGTTGGCCGCCTCGATCCCGGACTCGAATGAAAACTGCCCGTTGACCACCAGGGCCGGGTCGTAGGCGATGCCGTGCTCACGCAGCGCCTGGCGGTAGCCGGCCAGGCGCCACTGGCAGGCACCGTGCGCGCGCGGGCCCTTGATGTGGCCGATGCGGCGGTGGCCCTGCGCCACCAGGTGGCCAATGAGTTCCACCACGGCCGTGGTTTCATCCATGCGTACGCCGATGCGGCCGTCGGGGTGGCGCGGGGCGATGCTGGCGAAGGGAATCTCGTGCTCTTCCAGGTAGGCCAGCACCACCGCATCGTCGGTCAGCGGTGGAATCAACACCACGCCATCGGGCCGCGAGTTCTCGAACAATGCGGCCAGGTCGGGCAGGGTGTTGCGGCCAACGCCGACCGGACCCAGGATCAGGTTGTAGTGGGTGGCGTGGCAGGCTTCGAGCATGCCGTTCTGGATTTCCATCAGGTAGTTGCGCGAGGGATTGTTGTAGACCAGCGCCAGTGCGTAGGAGCGCTGCCCGGCCAGGCTGCGCGCCGACAGGTTGGGCTTGTAGCCCAGCCGCGCCACCGCCGCGGTGACCCGCTCGCGCGTTTCGGCGCGCACGTTGGGCTCGTTGTTGAGCACGCGGGACACGGTCTTGATCGAAACGCCCGCAACTGCGGCGACATCCTCGATTCGACTACGCATGGTGCGGTGGATCCTATGTGGGGGCAGGTCGGCAGCTGCCGATGGTAGTGCGGCAACGTCGCGTGGAGGTTGCCGATGCAGGCCGATGTTGCCATGCCGCGGTGGTTTATTGCGCGCCGTTGAAATCCGTGCGGCGTTGCAACACCCAGCGCAGGGGAGAGGCAACCGTCCGTGCCGGAACGCCCGTGGTACCGGGACGCACGTCCCGCGCGGGCGCTCCCGTGGTTGACAGCGTTGCGGGGTCTTTGTATGACAGCGCTGTCAGACAGGGGCGTTGAACCGATCCAAATCCTCGCCGGCACCAGGGCGCCGCTCTTGCGCGTCGTGGTGGCCTGCGCGGCGCCCACCCCGATCGCGCGTCATTCCACCGGAGGTAGTTGTCCGTGAACAGCCCCAACAAGACCCTTCTTGGCAGCTGCCTGCTGCTCGCCCTGGCCGCACCGGTGGCCGCTGCGCCCGCCAGCGGCGAACGCCTGCAGGACTGGCCGCGGGTGACCAGCGCGATCGCCAGCGACGCGGCCATCGAGGCGCGGGTGAAGCAGATCGTGGCGCAGATGACACTGGCGCAGAAGGTGGGGCAGATGACCCAGCCGGAGATCAAGACCATCACCCCGGCGCAGGTGCGCCAGTACTACATCGGTTCGGTGCTCAACGGCGGCGGCTCGTGGCCGGGCATGAACAAGCATGCCAGCGTGGCGGATTGGCTGACGCTCGCCGACGCCTACCGTGCGGCGTCGCTGGCCACCGATGCGCGCACGCCGGTGCCGGTGATCTGGGGCACCGACGCGGTGCATGGCCACAACAACGTGTACGGCGCCACGCTGTTCCCGCACAACATCGGCCTGGGGGCGACCGGCGATGCCGAACTGATCGAGCGCATCGGCGAAGCCACTGCACGCGCCACCCGTGCCACCGGCATCGACTGGGTGTTCGCGCCCACCCTGGCGGTGGCGCACGACCCGCGCTGGGGCCGCACCTATGAGAGCTTCTCCTCCGACCCGGCCCGCGTGCGCGAATACGCACGCGCCTACGTCAAGGGCGCGCAGGGCCGTTTCGGCGATGACGGCAACGTGGTGGCCACCGCCAAGCACTACATCGGCGACGGCGCCACCGACAACGGCCGCGACCAGGGCGAGGCGCTGGTGGACAAGGCCACCATGGTCAACGTGCACGGGCAGGGCTACTACGGCGCGCTGGGCGAAGGCGTGCAGACGGTGATGGCCTCGTTCAACAGCTGGAACGACCGTACCGGCCGCGTCGACTACGGCAAGATGCACGGCAACAAGGCACTGCTCACCGATGCCCTGAAAGACACCATGGGCTTCGACGGGTTCGTCGTCTCCGACTGGAACGGCATCGCCCAGGTGCCGGGCTGCCGCAACGACAGCTGCGCCCAGGCGATCAACGCCGGCATCGACATGGTGATGGTGCCCGACGACTGGAAGGCCTTCATCGCCAACACCATCGCGCAGGTGGAGAAGGGCGAGATCCCGATGGCGCGCATCGACGATGCGGTCAGCCGCATCCTTCGGGTCAAGCTGCGCGCCGGCCTGTTCGAGCACACGCCGGCGGACAGCCGCTATGCCGGTGACGCCAACGCCGTGCAGCACCGCGCGCTGGCGCGCCGGGCGGTGCGGGAGTCGCTGGTGCTGCTCAAGAACGAAGGCAGCGCGCTGCCGCTGCGCCGCAATGCGCGGGTAATGGTGGTGGGCAAGAGCGCCGACAGCCTGTCCGACCAGGCCGGTGGCTGGTCGCTGACCTGGCAGGGCACCGATAACACCAACGCCGATTTCCCCAACGCCGATTCGGTGCTGGGCGCACTGCGCGCCGAACTGGGTACGCAGCAGGTGGCCTACAGCGCCGACGGCAACGGCCTGGATCCGACGCAGTTCGACGTGGTGGTGGCGGTGGTGGGCGAGACCCCCTATGCCGAAACCAACGGCGACATCCTGGCCTCCGATTCGGTCAGCCACAGCCGCGCCTACCCGCAGGACCTGGCGGTGCTGCGCGCGGCCCAGGCCAGCGGCAAGCCGGTGGTCACCGTGTATTTCTCCGGCCGCCCGATGTACACCAACGACCTGCTCAACCTGTCCCAGGCATTCGTGGCGGCGTGGCTGCCGGGCAGCGAGGGCAAGGGCATCACCGATGTGCTGGTGGCCGGCAAGGACGGCAAACCTGCGCACGACTTCCGCGGCCGGCTGAGCTTCCCGTGGCCGGGCGTGCCGTGCCCGGCACCGATTGACCGGCCGGACCCGAAGCGCCCGCCGCTGTTCGCGCTGGGCCACGGTTTGGCCTACAACGCGCCCGGTGCGCTGGCGCGCCTGCCCGAAGCCAACCCGGACAACTGCGGCGAGGTGACCACGCTGCCGATCTTCAACCGCGCCGATACCCCGCCGTTCGCGCTGCACGTGGCCGCCAACGGTGCCACCCAGCCGCTGGGCAACGACCTCAACGCCACGTTGCGCTGGCCGACCGCCACGCCGGTGGTGCAGGTGCGCACCGTGCAGGTGAACACCCAGCAGGATGCCAAGGAAGTGACGTGGCGGGCACCGGCGCAGTTGATCTCACGCAGCACCTCGCGGCGCAACCTGGGCGCGCTGGCCCGCAACCACGGCGCGCTGCAGTTCGACGTGCAGCTGGTGCAGCGCCCGGCATCGCCGGTGACGGTGAGCATGCAGTGCGGCACGGGCTGCGAAGGGGGCGTGGATATCGCGCCGCTGCTGGGCAAACTGGCGCCCGGCCAGAAGCAGACCGTGACCGTGCCGCTGGCGTGCTTTGCCAAGCGCGGCGTGGACCTGGGCGCGGTGGAAGCGCCGTTCGTGGTGAGCGCCGACGCACCGTTCGCGGCGGCATTCACCCAGGTGCGCGTGTCGGTGGATGCAGACAAGGCGGCGGGCGTGGTGCGCTGCCCGTAGAGCCGGGCTCTGCCCGGCTGCCGTTCTACGGAGGATGCGTGGAG
>NZ_QAIW01000309.1:0-2605 GCF_003061285.1 Stenotrophomonas sp. HMWF003
CGGTCCAGCGCCAGGCGAAGCGGTTGGCGCTGGATGTGCAGCACAAGCGCCGCGGTACGGATGCGGACTTCGGTGGCGTCTTCTTCCAGCTGCGCGGCCACCTTCGTCGCCGGCTGCGGCACCACGATCGGGGCGGCCTTGTCGCCGGCGCCGCTGAGGGTGCCGTTTCTTCCGGCCTGCACGCGCAGCATGTCCTCGCCCAGCAGGTCCACGCGCAGCAGCATGCCGTTGTCGGTGCGGATGTCCCAACCGGGGCTGCCGTCCTTGCCGGGGGCGGCGCTGATGCGGGCCAGGTTGCCCAGCGGCTCGGCCACGGCCGGTGCCGCCGCCAGCGCGGAGAGCAGGGCCACCATCAGGCCAGTACGTCGAAACCGGGATTCCACCTTGCCCCCAAGCCCGCGGTCAGCGGGAATCTGAAACCAGTGCGGCCGACTCTAGGGCAGGGTCTCGAAAGATGTCAACAAATTGCAAAGAAAAAGGAAGGATATTTTCTTCAAAACGAAAGATATGAACGTAGCCGCTTTCTATATGGTGGCTGAATACGCGATTGTTGCCGCCTGAAACCTTGCTGCGATGCGGCATCCCAGGGGGCAGGCCGCGCATTCGCCCCGATCGATTCGTAAAAACTGTGACCGCCCTAGCTTTTCTTTATCTTTCGATATTTGACATTTCGAAAGAAAACGCAGAAGGTGCGGTCGCCCAACAGGAATTGCGAATGGACGCTTCTGTGCTTACCGACTTGCCCGCGTGGCAGCGCCTTGGCGGCGCCTATACCGCCGAAGAAATCGCCCAGCAGCCGCGCATGTGGACTGCCCTGGCCGACCTCCTCGATGACGCGCAGGCGCGCATCGACCGCTTCCTGGGAGATGCACTGCGCCAGCCCGGCCAGTTGGTGATCTTTACCGGTGCCGGCAGCTCGGGCTTCATCGCCGAAATGGTGGCCGACCACATCAATGCGCAGTGGCCCGCCGAGGTCCGCGCCGTCCACACCACCAGCCTGCTCACCCACCCGGCGCTGTACCTGCGCCGCGACCGCCCGACCCTGCTGGTGTCGTTCGGGCGCAGCGGCTCCAGCCCGGAAAGCGTGGCGGCGGTGGAACTGGTGCGCGACCGGGTCGATGACGCGCGCTTCCTGGACATCACCTGCAATGCCGACGGCGAACTGGCCCGGCGTGGCCATGGCCGCAGCGATACGCTGTCGCTGCTGATGCCGCCGCCCAGCTGCGACCGCGCCTTTGCCATGACCAGCAGCCTGAGCAGCATGCTGCTGGCCGCGCTGAGCGTGTTCGACAGCGCGCCGTGGCCGCAGCGCGTGCAGCGCCTGCGCAGCCTGGCCAGCCACGGCGAACGTGCGCTGCAGGCGTGGGACGCCGCCGTGGGCGCGCTGGCCCAGGCCACGTACTCGCGCGTGATCTACCTGGGCAGCGGCCCGCTGGAAGCACTGGCCCGCGAAGCGGCGCTGAAGGTGCTCGAACTCACCGCCGGCCAGGTGCTGGCGCTGGCCAACACCCCGCTCGGCTTCCGCCACGGCCCCAAGTCCACGCTCAATGGCGACACCCTGGTGGTGATGCTGCGCAGCGCACAGCCGTTGTCGCGCCGCTACGAACAGGACCTGCTGAATGAACTGCGTGGCGATGGCATCGCCGCACGGGTGATCTCGGTCGGTCCCGATGGCGATGATCGCGCCGACGGCGACTTCGTGCTCGACGCGCCCACGCTGGACGACAGCTGGCTGGCCCCGCTGTGGCTGCTGATGCCGCAGTGCTATGCGCTGCAGCGTTCGGCGGCGCTGGGCATGACCCCGGACAACCCCTTCCCCGACGGCACCGTGAACCGGGTCGTGCAGGGCGTGACCATCCATTCCCATGGCTGAGCAGGGCATGCCCATGCAGTGCTGGTACGGCATCGACGTTGGTGGCACCAAGATCGAGCTGGTGGCCTACGACGCCACCCTGCGCGAACTGCACCGTGAGCGGGTGACCACGCCCACGCAGGACTACGACACCTTCCTGCAGGCGATCACCGGGCTGGTGCACAGCGCCGACCGCACGCTGGGCGGCACATGCCGGGCCATCGGTATCGGCCTGCCGGGCGTGCGCGACCGCAGCACCGGGCGCCAGCTGAGCGCGAACGTGCCCAGCCTCACCGGCCGCCTGGTCGGCGAGGACCTGCAGGCGCGGCTGCAACGGCCCCTGCAGTTCGGCAACGACCTGCAATGCTTCGCCCTCAGCGAAGCGCATGGCGGCGCGGGCGAGGGTTACCCGAGCATGTTCGGCGCGATCCTGGGCACCGGCGCCGGTGGCGGTTTCTGCGTGGGTGGCCAGCTGCTCACCGGGGCCAACGGCATCGCCGGCGAGTGGGGGCACTGGAGCATTCCAGCCACGCTGCTGCAGCGTCACGCGCTGCCGGTGTTGCCGTGCGCGTGCGGCCTGCGCGGTTGCCTGGAGCGCTATGTGTCCGGCAATGGACTGGCGCTGATCCACGAAGGCCGCGGCGGTGATGCCGTGGACGCCACCGCGACCTGCTCGGCTACAGCTTCGCCAACCTGATCCTGGCCATCGACCCGCACGTGATCGTGCTGGGCGGCGGCCTGTCCAAGCTGGAG
>NZ_QAIW01000309.1:2615-4501 GCF_003061285.1 Stenotrophomonas sp. HMWF003
CGTGGTGGCGCTGGCCCACGCCGGTGATGCCATCGCCACCACGGCGCTGGCGATCCACCGCGACCTGCTCGGCTACAGCTTCGCCAACCTGATCCTGGCCATCGACCCGCACGTGATCGTGCTGGGCGGCGGCCTGTCCAAGCTGGAGCAGCTGTACCACGACCTGCCCGCCGCGATTACCCCCTACCTGTTCCAGGGGGTGCGCGTGCCGCCGATCCTGCCGCCCACCTTCGGCGATGCCGGCGGTGCGCGCGGCGCGGCGCTGCTGGCCCGCCAGCACCACCCTGCCTGCTGATACCCCCTTGTTGCACCGCTTGTTTCCGGAGTTGCCATGTCTGCCATCCAATCGCTGATCGCCGCCCATCGCCAGGGCCACCCCGTGGGCCTGTACAGCGTGTGCTGCAGCAATGAACAGGTGCTGCTGGCGGCCATGCAGGTCGCCCAGCGCTACGACACTCTGCTGCTGATCGAGGCCACCTCCAACCAGGTAGACCAGTTCGGTGGCTACACCGGCATGACCCCGCCGCAGTACCGCGATTACGTGCTGCAACTCGCCCGCGATGCAGGCTTCCAGGCCGAGCGGCTGGTGCTGGGCGGCGACCATCTCGGGCCCAACGCGTGGCAGAAAGGCCCGGCCGAGGTGGCGATGGCCAATGCGCGCACGCTGATCGAGGCGTACGTAGCCGCTGGCTTCCACAAGATCCACCTGGACTGCAGCATGTCCTGCGCCGATGACCCCACCCCGCTGCCCGATGCGGTGGTGGCGGCGCGCTCGGCCGAACTGGCCCGCATCGCCGAACGCACCGCCGCCGCGCACGGGCTGCCGCCGCCGGTGTACGTGATCGGCACCGAAGTACCGATCCCCGGTGGCGAAGCCTCGCTGGACGGTGGCCTGCAGGTCACCACGCCGGCAGCGGCCGCCACCACCCTGGCCATCCACCGCGAGGCGTTTTCCGCCCCGGACCTGCTGCCGGCGTGGGAGCGCGTGATTGCGATGGTGGTGCAGCCCGGCGTCGATTTCGACCACAGCAGCGTGCACTACTACGACCCGTCCGCAGCCCGCGCGTTGTCGGCGTTTGTGGACGCGCAGCCGCGCATCGTGTTCGAAGCGCACTCCACCGACTACCAGACCGAAGCCGGCCTGCATGCGCTGGTGCGCGACCACTTCGCCATCCTCAAGGTGGGCCCGGCCGCCACCTATGCGTTCCGCGAAGCCGTGTTCGCCCTGGCCATGATCGAGGCCGAGCTGCTGCCGGCGGCGCAGTGCTCCAACGTGATCGCCGTGCTCGACCAGTGCATGCGCGACAAGCCGGGCAGCTGGCGCAGCTACTACCAGGGCAATGAACACGAACTGCGGCTGCTGCGCGCCTATTCGCTGAGTGACCGAAGCCGCTATTACTGGGGCGAGCCGGCCGTGGTGGCGGCGCTGGAGACGCTGGTGGCCAACCTGCGCCAGCACGCGCCGCCGCAGATCCTGCTGAGCCAGTTCCTGCCCAACCAGCAGTTGGCCATCGAGGCCGGCGCGCTGACCCACGATCCGTTGGCGCTGATCCAGCACAAGGTGGCCGAACGGCTGGGCGAGTATGCCCGTGCCTGCAATCGCAACCGCGCCGGGGCCGATAACGAAACTTCCCGGGTCACGGAGCTTTCGGAACGGTAAGCTTCGGCTTTCCTTCCGAACGGAATCGCCCCCATGCGCAACACACGCCAGCGTCGCCAACAGATCCTGCAGTTGCTGGTCGAGCACGGCAACGTGCAGGTCAGCGAGCTGGTCGCGCGGTTCGGTGTGTCGGCGGTGACCATCCGCGCCGACCTGACCCACATCGAATCGCAGGGCCTGGCCACGCGCACCCATGGCGGCGCGACCCTGGTGCGCACCCCGCCGC
>NZ_QAIW01000309.1:4511-7666 GCF_003061285.1 Stenotrophomonas sp. HMWF003
GAAGGACGCCCTGAACCTGCCGGTGAAGGACAGCATCGGTGCGCACGCGGCCGGGCTGGTCAAGGCCGGCGACAACATCATCATCGACTCCGGCTCCACCACGATGACCCTGGCCCGGCACCTGCGCGGGCACCGCGACGTGACGGTGATGACCAACGGGCTGAACATCGCCTGGGAACTGGCCAACGCACCCGGCGTGGAACTGCTGCTCACCGGCGGCCTGCTGCGCAAGCAGTCGCTGTCGTTGCAGGGCAGCCAGGCCGAAGCCAGCCTCACCACCTACAGCTTCGACACCCTGTTCCTGGGCGTGGATGGCCTGGACCTGCAGTTCGGCCTGACCACCCACCACGAGGCCGAAGCCAGCCTCAACCACCGCATGGTCGAGCGCGCACGCCGCATCGTGGTGCTCACCGATGCCTCCAAGTTCGGCCGGGTCAGCCTGCACCGCATCGCGCGGCTGGACCAGGTCCACACCGTCATCACCGACGCCAGCATCGACGCCGAGTACCTGGAAGGGCTGCAGCGGCTGGGCATCGAAGTGATCATCGCCGAGTCCCCCGCGTGACCCAGACCCGTTCCCTGCATGGCCGCATCCTCACCCCGCTGGGCTGGCGCCGTGGCCACGTGCACTTCGACACCCATATCCTGCAGCTGCAGGTGGACGACCACAGCGGCGCCGACGATCCGCAGCTGCCGGTGATCCTGCCCGGCTTCATCGACCTGCATGTACATGGTGCGGCCGGCGTGGACCTGATGCAGGGCGGCGACGTGGCCCGCACCATCGCCCGCACCCACGCGCGCTTCGGCACCACCACGCTGCTGGCCACCACCATGACCGCCGGCCTGGACGAGATCGCCCATGCGCTGCAGGGTGTTGCGGCCACCATGGCCGCGCCGGACGCCGCGGCCGCCTGCATCGCCGGCGTGCACCTGGAAGGCCCGTTCATCAGCCCGCAGCGGCTGGGCGCGCAGCCCAACCGCACGCTGGAGGCGACCCTGGCGCTGGTGCAGCAGCTGCACGCGCTGGCGCCGATCCGGGTGATGACACTGGCACCGGAGATCGGCGCGCACACCGCGTTGATTCCCGCGCTGACCGCGCTCGGCATCCGCGTGCAGCTGGGCCACAGCGCCGGCACCTACGAGGACGGCGTGGCCGCCCTGCAGGCCGGCGCAACCGGCTTCACCCACCTGTTCAACGGCATGACCGGCGTGGACCACTACCACCCCGGCATTGCCGCCGCTGCCCTGGCGCATGCGCAGTACGCCGAGATCATCCCGGACCTGCAGCACCTCCACCCCGGCGTGATCCGGCTGGCCGCACGCGCGATTCCGCGCCTGTACGCGGTGACCGACGCCACCGCCGCTACCGGCATGCCGGACGGCGAGTACGCCCTGGGCGAGCAGCGCGTGCACAAGTGCGGCGGCTGCGTGCGCCTGGCCACCGGTTCGCTGGCCGGCAGCGCGCTGACCATGGACCAGGCGCTGCGCAACCTGGTGCAGGTGGGGCTGGAGCTGGCCGATGCATCGCAGCGCGTATCCACCTTCCCGGCCCAGTACCTGGGCCTGGACGATCGCGGCAGCATCGCCCCGGCCGCGCGCGCGGACCTGGTGGTGCTGGATGCCGCGCTGCAGTTGCAGCAGGTGTTCGTCACCGGCCACCCGATCGCCCTGTAACGCCGGGCGCTGCCCGGCCAGCACCCACAATTCGCCAGGCCCGGCTGCTGGCACCGCCCCTTCTTCCCGTCTTTCCAGGAACGCGTAGATGACCACCGCCGCCGCCACTGCCGTTCCCGCCCCCGACGCCCCACGCTGGCCGATCCGCTACCTGCTGTTCATGGGTGGCATGGGCGGCCTGCTCTACGGCATCGATATCGGCATCATCGCCGGCGCCCTGCCCTACCTGGAGGCCACCGCCACCGCCAGCTGGCACCTCACCAGCCAGCAGCTCGGCTTCGTGGTGGCCGCGGTGCTGTTGGGCAGCGTGCTGTCGTCGCTGTTCGCCGGCATGGTCGCCGACCTGATCGGGCGACGGGGCGCGATGTTCCTGGCCGGCGTGCTGTTCACCGCCAGCATTCCGATCATGGCGCTGTCCGACGGCTACGCCGCGCTGCTGATGGGACGGCTGCTGCAGGGCATCAGCGGCGGCCTGATCGGCGTGGTGGTGCCGCTGTACCTGGCCGAAGTGCTCAGCCCCGAACGGCGCGGCCGCGGCGCGGCGATGTTCCAGCTGCTGCTGACCATCGGGCTGGTGCTGGCCGCCTTGATCGGCCTGTACCACGCGCATGCGGTGGACGCGGCCACCGAAGCGGTGCGCCAGCTGCCGGTGGCCGAACAGCAGCGCCTGCTGTTCGACGTCAAGGACCACGCCTGGCGCACCATCTTCTGGACCTGCCTGTTGCCGGGGCTGGTGTTCACCGGCGGCGTGCTGCTGATCAGCGAATCGCCGCGCTGGCTGGTGCGCCGTGGCCGTATCGAGAAGGCGCGGCTTGCGCTGCAACGCACGGTGGCGCCCCGCGATGTGGAACCCACCCTGCAGCGCATCCAGGCACCGGATGCCGTGCAGACCGGCGCCACCGGCACGCGCGACCCGCTGCTCAGCCGTCGCTATGTGTGGCCGTTCGTGCTGGCCTGCCTGGTGCTGGCCTTCACCCAGGCCACCGGCATCAACTCGGTGCTGGCCTATGCGGTCAACATCCTCAACCAGGCCGGCCTGCCCGGGTCGGTGGCCAACGGTGCCGACGTGGCGATCAAGCTGCTCAACGCGGTGATGACCGTGGTGGCACTGGTGCTGGTGGACCGCAAGGGCCGCAAGTTCCTGCTGATGCTGGGCACCGGTGGCATCACCGTGGCCCTGCTGGCCGCCGCGCTGCTGTTCGTCAAAAGCGAGCACGGGCGGCTGGACGTGCAGGCGCAGCTGCAGCAGCAGGTGGCCGGCAGCACCCTGTCCCTGCCGCTGGATGCGGCCCAGTGGCAGCGCCTGGACCGCAACGCCGGCGACGCCCCGCAGCAGCTCACCGTGTCGTATGCATACGGCGGTTTCAGCAACGTGCGTTCGCTGCGCAGCGACAACCCCATCGACGCCTCGCTGCAGATCCGCCGCGACGATGCGGTGTCGGCCGACAGCGTGATCGGCGCGTTCTTCCGCCGGCTGCACC
>NZ_QAIW01000310.1:0-5127 GCF_003061285.1 Stenotrophomonas sp. HMWF003
TCCTCTCCCCCGTCACCCACCGGCGCCCGCGCTGTATCGGTTCCTGCGCCGGCCCCTTCGCCCCCGGAGGCGTACGTACCCCCCAGGTCTCGGATGGAGATCATCCAGGAAATGGTAGACGCCGCGATGGCCGCCACGGACGAGGCCGTCCGCAGGGCGATGGAGTGCTCCCAGCAGGCGATCGAAGCGGCTAAGGACGCCGAGCGGCGCGCCGATGCTGCCGCCGAAGAGGCGGTGCGTCGTGCCCATGAAGCGGCAGCCCGGGATGACACCGGTGCTGAGGGTCACCGCTAGCCGAAGGGACGGCGGGCTGCTGCGCAGCGGTTTCCTGCTGCGCAGTAGCTGCCCGCGTCTGTGGTCCGTCGCTGTCATAAGGCGCCGGGCAAACCTGAACAGTCCGCGTCGCCGCGCCCCTTTCCCGCCGTCCACCACGCCGCCCGGCGGCCCCTTCTCCTCCGGCGGGAGGCCGGATTGGCGCCAACACCCCCGGATCGGGGACAATGGCCGCTGGCCGGGCCTCCCGGTCCGCTACAGCATGGACCCGCATCGAGGCGGTCATCGCTCTGCCGTCCCCTGCTGTCTTCCCGCCGCTGCTCCCGGATCTGACTTGAACACCATCGCCACGCCCGTCGACGCCGACGACCTGCCCCTGACCGACCGCCTGCGCGCCGCGCTGGACCTGCTGGAGGCGATCGAGGCCGACCGCACCGTGCTCGACACGCTGCCCGAGGCCGACCGCGTGCGCCTGCACCAGGTGGTGGCCAAGGTCTACCACCCCGAACCCAAGGCCCGCCGGCAGAAGCTGAAGCAGCAGGCCAAGCAGCGCCACCAGGAAAAGGTGGCCAAGGCTGAAGCCCTGCTGGAGCAGACCGGCATCCGCGCCCTGCGTCGCAAGCCGGTCTTCAGCACGCCGAACTATTTCCCGCCGCACGCCGCCGGGCTGCATGACGCGAGCAACGGCGAGAACGCTGCCGAAACGCCGGAGCCGGTGCATTCGCCGGAGCTGCGCCACTGCTACGTGTGCAAGCAGAAGTTCACCCAGCTGCATCACTTCTACGACCAGATGTGCCCGGCGTGCGCCGAGCTCAACTTCATCAAGCGCACCGAGACCGCCGACCTGCACGGTCGCGTCGCGTTGCTCACCGGTGGCCGGGTCAAGATCGGCTACCAGGCCGGCCTGAAGCTGCTGCGTGCCGGCGCCGAGCTGATCGTGACCACGCGCTTCCCGCGCGATTCGGCCGCTCGTTACGCCGAAGAGCCGGACTTCGCCGAGTGGGGCCACCGCCTGCAGGTCTACGGGCTGGACCTGCGCCACACGCCCAGCGTCGAAGCGTTCTGCAACGAGTTGCTGGCCACGCGCACGCGCCTGGACTTCATCATCAACAACGCCTGCCAGACCGTCCGCCGCCCGCCGCAGTTCTACGCGCACATGATGGCCGGCGAAACCGCAGCGCTGCACGAAGTGCCGGAGACGCTGCGCAAGCTGATCGGCGACTACGAAGGCCTGCGCAGCGCCGAGCTGCTGGGCGCAACGTCGACCGCGTCGCTGCCGGTGGTGCAGGACCAGGGGTTCAACGGTGCCAACGGCCTCACCCGCGCCGCCGAGCTGTCGCAGGTGCCGCTGCTGGAAGATGAGCTGGTGGCCCAGCAGCATCTGTTCCCGGACGGCCGCCTGGACCAGGACCTGCAGCAGGTGGACCTGCGCGGACGCAATTCCTGGCGCATGCTGATGGCCGAAGTGCCGTCGGTGGAACTGCTGGAAACCCAGCTGGTGAATGCCATCGCGCCGTTCATCATCAACGCGCGGTTGAAGCCGCTGATGCTGCGCACGCCGGGCCGCGACAAGCACATCGTCAACGTGTCGGCGATGGAAGGCCAGTTCTACCGCAACTTCAAGACCACCCGGCATCCGCATACCAACATGGCCAAGGCCGCGTTGAACATGATGACGCGCACCTCGGCGGCCGATTACCAGAACGACGGCATCCACATGAACAGCGTGGATACCGGCTGGGTGACCGACGAGGATCCGGCAGACATCGCGGCCAAGAAAGTGCAGGAAGAGCGCTTCCATCCGCCGCTGGACATCGTGGACGGTGCCGCACGCATCGTTGACCCGATCATCCATGGCATCAACACCGGCGAGCACGTCTGGGGCCAGTTCCTGAAGGACTACGCGCCTACCGATTGGTAAGAACGCGATGTGATTACCCGCAGCCCGGCACTCCGGGTTGCGGGGGCATCAGGCGTGTATTTTCCCGCCTTCGTTTCAAGTCAGCAGGGTGATTCGCTTCGCCCATCCGTTGCCCCCCGATGCTGAAGTACTGCATCGCACAAAGGCGTAGGTATTTTCCTACACGGTAACAAGCGCACATACGGAATGGTTCTGAGCACCATTTCTCAGTTTGACCTGACAAACAATTATGTGCATCTTAGAAATGCGGCCTGACCATCGTCACTCCGTATTGCCGGGCGTCCTCGCCTTGCCATGGAATGGCCGTATCCCAGAGGCGCCAGCTTCGTCCTGGCGCCTTGATCGCTTCATTGTTGATCAACAGGAGAAAGCGGAATGGAATTGAATGACAACGTCGTTGCGGGTTGGCTCAATGGCGCAGACAGCGTCGACGGCTGCGAGAATCCGGCGGGTTCGCTCTTCATCTACGGCCAGGAAGCAACCGATGCTGCCCTGACCGCGATCGCCCCCACCATGGCGACCGGCGGCACCGGCAACTGCACCACCACCATGTCAGTGGTCAATCACTGCATGTGTTGCTGATCTAGCCTGTACCGGCGCGCAGCCAACCGTGCTGCGCGCCGTCTCCAGCAATGCCGCATCCGGACACTATCGCAGGGAAGGCAATGGCGGGCACAACCGTAGTCGATTCGTTTGCTCTTGTTATCAACCACATCACGGCAGACCAGCGCGACGCGCTGTCCAGGCGCCTGAACTGCCTGGCCCCCGGCCTGAGTGCCGCGGAAATTGCGCTGATCCGCGCGCAGGCCGAGAGCGCACTGCTCGAACATGCCCACCTGAAACTCAACCGGCTGTTGCTGCTGGAGCTGCACGCAGCCGTCCGCAGCGGCACCATCACCGCGACCGACAGCGCGGAGCAGTTTGCACAGTTCGTGCAGCTCGCCACCCACCCCGATTTCAGCGCGCACCTGGACCAGCGCTACCCTGCGTTGCGGCCTAGGTTCCAGCAGATGCTGGCCGCGCAATGCAATGCCGTCGAAGAACTGGCAACGCGCATCGTCGCCGACCGCGACGACTTCCCTGCCCTGCTCGGGCGCCCGGCCGGCCAGCTGGTGTCCGTGTCGCTGGGCAAGGGCGACCTGCATTCACAGGGCCGCACCGTTGCCCGCCTGGTCTTCGAAGGCGGCCCCCTGATGTACAAGCCGCGCTCGCTGCGCATCGACGCCACACTGGACGCCTTCCTTGGCGCCGTGTTCGGCGACGTGCCGGACCGGGTGCGGGTGCCACGCGTGATCGATCGCGGCAGTCATGGCTGGGCAGCGTTTGCCGCGCACCGCTACTGCGACGGTGACCCGGAGCTGCAGACCTACTACCGCGGGCTCGGCCACTGGCTGGCGGTGCTGCGCCTGATCGGCGGTACCGACATCCACCTGGAAAACCTGATCGCGGTCGGGCCGGTGCCGGTGGTGGTCGATGCCGAGAGTGTGTTCGCCCCGGTCATCGAGATCGAAACATCCGGCTACGGGCAGGCGTACGACATCGCCGTGAAGCTGATGATGAATTCGGTCCTGCGCACGGGCATCGTGCCGTTCCGCACCGCCGGCCTGGGCATGGCCGGCGTCGATCTCTCCGCCGCGGGCGCGTTGCCCGGCGAGCAGCCGCGGCTGCGGGTACCGGTGATTCTCGAGGATGCGGCAGATGGGCCGCGCCTGGGCATGGTCGACGCGGACTTTGCGGCGTCACAGAACCATCCGTGCCCGCATCCGGACGTGTCCCAGTACTGGGACCAGATCAGCGAGGGGTTCATGCAGGCCAGCCAGCGGCTGCGCGAGCTGGATGCCGCCGACGCGCTGATGCCGTTGCTGGCGCCCTTCGAGGGCTGCCAGGTACGTGACGTCCGCCGCCCGACCATGGCCTACGCCGAGATCGGTCGGATGCTGTGGCACCCGGCGTCCCTGCATGACGAACCCAAGGCGGTCGCGCGTGCGATGGATCTGCTGGTGCGCAATGCGCAGGTCGTGCGTGCCGCGCCCTCCGACCCGGCCGCGATCATGGGCGAGATCGACGACCTGCGGCACGGCGACATCCCGATCTTCGCCGCCCCCGTTGCGCCGGAACGGATCCGCACCGTAGTGGCCAACTGGCGTGACATGCGCATCGACCTGGAAGACGTCACGATACGCAGCACGCTGGTGGCGACCGACCTGAATCAACATGCGCTCGCGCGGGCCGAGGCGCGCGAGGGCTACTCCTACGCCGCACGCGCGCCCCGCGCTGATGACCTGGACACGCGCCGCCGCGCGTTGGCCGCCGCCGCGGTGGAAAGCCTGCTGCGGCTGTCCGTCCGGGGCGACGATGGGTCGATGACTTGGATCACGCCGGAGATCACGCCCAACGGCTGGACCGTGCAGCCCGTCCGCCCGGACACCTATTTCGGGCTGGGCGGCATCGCCTTTGCACTGGCCGGTTACTGGCTGGAAGTACAGGCGGGGCGTGCCGATGCGGTAGCCGGCCTGGCGTCCGCCCTGGAGGGATCGATCCAGGTGTTGGCCAGCATGTCGCGGCTGGACCACTCGGAGATGGACGGCGGTTTCGTGGGCGCCGGCTCGCGGATCTGGGCGCTGCTTGCCCTGGCCGACATGCTGGACCGCCCGGCCCTGCTCGACGACGCACGGCACTGCGCGGCGTCGCTGGAGCGGCACAGTTTCGATGCGTCACCGAAGTTCGAAGTACTCGATGGCGTCAGCGGCGCCATCCTGCCGCTGATCGGCCTGGCCGAGGCCACCGGTGAAGCACGCTGGCTCGCGCTGGCCGCACGTGTCGCCGGCGCCGTGCAGGCAGCCGCCATCGTGGACAGTGGCGGTGCCCGCTGGCCCAGCCCGCAGTTCGACGAACCCATCGGCGGCTTCGCCCATGGGGCGATGGGCATCGGC
>NZ_QAIW01000310.1:5137-6993 GCF_003061285.1 Stenotrophomonas sp. HMWF003
TGTTCGAGCCGGCCACCGGGCGCTGGCGCGACATCCACCTGAAGGACGGCCAGAAGAACTTCCCGACCTGGTGCCACGGCAGCGTCGGCATCGGCCTGGCCCATGCCGACCTGTATGCGCGCACCGGCAGCGAGCAGCATCTGCGCGGACTGCGCCGGGCGGTGGCGGACGCCTCCGGCAAATGGGGCTTCAGCCACACGCTCTGCCATGGCGACCTGTCCACCCGCGAGCTGCTGCTGCGCGCGGCCGAACTGGACCCGGCCTGCCCGTACGATATCGACGCGGCCGCCATCGAGGTCATTTCCTCGATCGAGGAGCATCACGGCATGGTCGGCGGCCTGACCCGCGCCGCGTTCACGCCCGGCCTGATGATCGGCCTGGCCGGCGCGATCTACGGCTTCTGCCGGATGCATCCCGCGTGCGCGATGCCATCGCCGTTGTTGCTGGAGCGTGCTCCCGGCGCGGTGCGGCGCAGCCAGAAGACCACGGCATCGACCAGCGAAGCGGTTCCCGCGTACGCCGGCTAGACCGGCGTCATGGCTCAACGGGCGTGGCGCGGGTCCGCGTAGTGCGGTACTGCATCCGCCCGTTGCGCCAGGTGCCACGGGTGGTCTCGATATGTTCGCCGTCGGCGGAGAGCGCCTCCTCCCAGCTGCCCACCTGCTGCAACGCGCCATCGCGGTAGCGATAGGTTTCCGAGGCATGCGAACAGCAGCCGCCCCGCGACGCGGACGTCAGGGTGCGGTCCTGCGCGTTGATCGATAACTGCGGCAGCGCCGACAACGCGGCGTCGTACACGAACGCGCCGCTGGCCGGATCAAACAGAAACACGTTGGAGGTGCTGTTCGGACCGGCACCGCCGGACATGCCCGGTGCGAGCAGATCCAGGTGGCCGTCGAAGTTGGCGTCCACCGTCTGCAGCAACGCGTCGCCGTCGCCGATGGGATCGGCCTCGAAATCACGCAGGACCTGACGCCGCTGGCCGGTGCTCGCGTCCAGTACCTCGATCGCCGTCAGCCTGGCGCCTTCTTCGCCCTGCTCAAGCCCCACGCGGAACGTGCTGTCCGGCGTAGTGGCCGCCTGTGCCACCCAGGCAAGGGGGAACAACGCATCGCGGTCGATCCAGCCGCGCACGGTGCTGCCGTCCTGCGCGATCTGCTCGACCTGGTACCACGCCGGGGTCCGGCGCAGCACCGCCACATAGCTGCCGGCGGCAATCGTCGCGACACCACCTGCGTCGCGGGCCTCGGCGTGCAACGGCAGCGCGCTGTCCACATGCAGTACATCCACATACGCCCGCGGCTGCTGCAGCGTGAACTGGTCGCGGTAGTGCACCACCTCGTACTGGTTGATGTGGCGCCCGTAGGCCTCTGGCGCGCAGACATCGGCGATGGCGCAGGCACCGGCCTCCTCCGCGGTGGGTGCGCGCTGCGCCGGCACCTGCACCGCCCCCAGCAGCTGCTTGCGGTCGGCCCAGCGCACCGAGAACCCGGTGTCGGTCCAGTCCAGTGCTGCTTCGCGGTCGCTGGCACCGATGTTGGTGCGGCAATAGGGCTGCGCCTCCGAATGCGCGTTCCACCCGGGGAACGCATAGGCCGGACACAGCAGGTTGGCGCTGTTGATGTCGTACTGGTAGGCCGGGTCGGTAAGGAACACCAGCTTGTTGAGCCGGGCCTGCGGATCGCGCGACACGAACGCATAGCGCACCCCGGCCGCTGCCGGCACGGCATGCGCGTAGCGCTGCTGGTAGGTCTCTCCCGCCGGCGGGATCGCCGGGGCGGCACGCAGGTACGCATCGGGCTGCAGCGCATACAGCCCGGGCTGCAACAGGTCGGGCGCAGCGGGGGCGCTGCGCC
>NZ_QAIW01000310.1:7035-13349 GCF_003061285.1 Stenotrophomonas sp. HMWF003
CAGTGCAGGCAAAAGGAAGGCCATGGAATGTCCCGTTGGCAGTACAGAAGGCCGGCGCATGCTACCGCGCCGGCGGATACGCTGCCCATATCCCGGCCATTCGCCCGGTCCGGCACAGGACGGCGCCCTGCAACCGGCCTATCCTTGAGGACCCCTCACCTACGGGCCAGGGACCCTGCGGCGCCCGGGTGCGCACGCGTGGTGCCGTCTACCGTACTTCGCTTCCGATACCGTCCATGACTTCGCCTTCCCCCGCGCAACCGCCGCTTCCCGTCGCCGCCAGCGCCACCGCGCCCCACCAGGGCTTTGCGGTCCATATCGTCGGCGCGGCGGCCTTCGCGCACCTGCTCAACGACATGATCCAGGCGGTGCTGCCAGCGGTGTACCCGATGTTCAAGAGCGAGTTCCAGCTCAGCTTCGGCCAGATCGGCGTGATCGCGCTGGTCTACCAGATCACCGCGTCGCTGCTGCAGCCCTGGATCGGGATGTACACCGATAAGCGCCCGCTGCCCTACCTGTTGCCGTGCGGCATGATCGCCACGTTCATCGGCATCGCGATGATGGCCCTGGCCGGTAGTTATCCCATGCTGCTGGTCGCGGCCGCAGTGGTCGGGGTGGGCTCGGCTACCTTCCACCCGGAAGCGTCGCGCGTGGCGCGGATGGCCTCCGGCGGGCGCTTCGGCACCGCCCAGTCAACCTTCCAGGTGGGCGGCAATACCGGCTCGGCGATCGGCCCGCTGCTGGCGGCCGCGGTGGTAATTCCGTATGGGCAGCGCTCCATTGCGTGGTTCATGCTGGCTGCCGCGTTGGCCGTTGGCGTGCTGTTCCTGCTCACCGGGTGGACCATCCGCCATGGGCAGGCAAAGATGAGCAGCCTGGCGCGCAGCACCGGGGTCGGGCTCGGGCGCGGCAAGGTGATCCAGGCCATCGCGGTCATCGCGGTGTTGATGTTCGCCAAGTTCGTCTACATCGCCTCCTTCACCAACTACTTCACCTTCTACCTGATCGAGCGCTTCCAGCTGAGCGTGCAGCAGAGCCAGATGTACCTCTTCATCTTCCTGGCCTCGATCGCGCTGGGCACCTTCATCGGCGGACCGGTGGGCGACCGGATCGGGCGCAAGGCGGTGATCTGGATTTCCTTCCTGGGCGTGGCCCCGTTCGCGCTTGCCCTGCCCTACGCCAACCTGATGGGCACCGCAGTGCTGGCCGTGGCCATTGGTCTGGTGATGTCCTCGGCCTTCGCCGCGCTGGTGGTGTACGCGCAGGAAGCCGTGCCGGGCCGCGTGGGCATGGTGTCGGGCCTCATGTTCGGCCTGATGTTCGGCATCGGCGGCCTCGGCGCCGCCGGCCTGGGCAAGCTGGCCGACGTGCACGGCATCGTGTGGATCTACCACTTCACTTCGTACCTGCCGCTGCTGGGGCTGGCCACGGCCTTCCTGCCCAGGACCCGCGCGCGGTGAGCGACGCGTGCGGCGAGCTGCGCTACACGATTACGGCCGCGCACACCCGTCGCTGGGTGGATGAGGCACTGGAAGGCGAGATGCGTCGCGACGATGCGCTGGCCGAGCGTCTTGGCGGTATGCAGCAGCGGGCGGTCCTGCCGATGCTGGTGTTGGTGCCGGCGTGCGGCGCGGGTTGGCTGCTGATCCATCGTGGCGCCACCCTCGAAACGGGGATCACGCTTGCGCTGGCGGCGCTGCTGCTTGTACCGGCGTGGCACCTTGCTCGCCCGTTCGCGACGCGCCTGCGCAACACGATGGCGCGACAGCAGGCGCACGGCACAGCAAGCGGCCGCCCGCTCAACCGCGCTTTGGCCCGACTCACCCTGACCCTCCGCTTCAAGCCGCTGCAGGGCGAGTACCGGGTGCAGTTCGATGCGCAGGGCATGCAGGTAGTGCGGGCAGGACAACGGCCCGCGTCCCTGCGCTGGGACGAGGTCGTGCATGTGCGGGAAACGGATGCGTTCCTGGTCGTGGCCTGCGCCACGCTGCATCGCCGCGGGCAGGCGTACTGGATCCCGAAGCACACCGAAGCGATGGACCCGGTGGCTTACCGCCAACGCATGGACGGCTTGCTGCGCCATTGCAGGGCAGCCCCGGCAATGGCCTGACCCATCCGCAGCTACCGGGCGGGCCGAGCCACGGCGCCCTGCACGTTACGTCGTTCCGGTGGCCGCCACCAAGGCAGCAAGATCCGCATCCGCACGCGGGCGTACCACCCGCGCTACCTCCCGCCCGTCATGCAGCAACACGAGCGTCGGCCACAGCCGCACCTGGAACGACCGGCCCAGCGGTCGCCCCTTGCCGTCTTCGATCTTGAGGTGGGAAATGTCCCTAGACGCCAGCCAGTCCTTCACGGGGGCCTGCGCGGCACTGCAGTGCGGGCACCACGGCGCGCCGAATTCCAGCAGTTGCCAGCCGGGAGCCGCGTCGATTGCGGCCCGGCTGGGTTCCTGCGCGGCATAGGCGCGCGTGTAACTCATCGCGGGGACTCAAGCGCCCGCTGGATGTCTTCAAGCGGTGCGTTGGTGAGGTCCTTGGCAATATCGGTCAGCAGGCGGGCCTGGACTTCCTTGTGCAGCTGCGGGCGGATGCGCCCCAGGGTCTGCGGGTCGGCGATCAGCACCAGGTGCGCATAGCGGTTGTTGAGGGCGTCTTCGTTCAACTGTCCGGCAAGCTGCTTGGCGAAGGTGGCTTCGTTCATCTGCGCGATGCTGGTGTCCTGCGGCATCGAGCCGGACGGACCCTGCCCCGAAACACCCTGTGCGCTGATGTCCTGCAGTTTCAGCGCGTCCTGCTGCTTGAGCTGCAGGGTATGGCCGCTGCCGATGTTGGTGAACACACGGGCCGAACCGCCGTCTGCGACGACAATCAAGGTGCCTTCCGGGATCTGCTGCTGCATGGTGAACTCCTGTGGAAA
This sequence comes from Stenotrophomonas sp. HMWF003, assembly GCF_003061285.1. NCBI lineage: Bacteria > Pseudomonadati > Pseudomonadota > Gammaproteobacteria > Lysobacterales > Lysobacteraceae > Stenotrophomonas > Stenotrophomonas sp. HMWF003. The sequence continues at coordinate 9,955 of NZ_QAIW01000310.1, forward strand.
AACGGGTGCCAGTGCACCCACGTCCACCGTAGGCGGCCAGGTGTAAGGACCGCGCATACGAATGTGTTCGCGATGTGTGCAGCGCACACCGTGCGCAGGGGTCAGGGCGCGCTGCCGTGCAGCTCCATCGCACGCATCACGATCGGTTTGGCCCAATCCGGGGTGTGCAGCAACTGCGCCACCGATTCCGGGTAGTGCAGGCCCTTGCGGTCCAGGTGCAGCAGGGGCAACGGATCGGCCTGCCCCTGCGCGTCCAGCGGTGCGCTGTTGTCGTAGACCTGCAGTTCGGCCAGATGGGGCAGCAGCGCCAACAGGTTTTCACGCGATGCGTCGTAGCGGGCGTGAATCTTGTCCTGGGGAATGTCGTGGCCACCCTTGGCGACGCGCGCGGCCACCCGTTCGATATGCAGCTGCACGCTGTCCAGGCCGCAGAACCAGATCGCCACGTCGTGGGTTTCGCACGCCGCGCGCAGCAGCCGCGCGATGGTGTTGCCGCCCAAGGTGGTTTCAAAGGCGAAATCGCTGCCTTCGGCCAGGGCGGTGCGCAGCCGCCGCGCGCCTTCGTGCCAGGCGGCGGAGTTGGCCTCGTCGGCCGCCCAGCCCGCCTGGACCAGCGCGCGGGTGAAGGAATCGGGATTGAACCAGGTCAGGCCATCGGCCTCCAGCCAGGTTCCCAGCAGCGAACTCTTGCCGGCGCCATTGACGCCGGCAAGCACCAGAATCCGCCCCATCGGTCAGAGCGACGTGCCGGGGGTGATCCTGCCGCGCCGGATCGGCTGGCCCAGCACCTTGCCCAGCCCGCCGTCGCGGTTGAGGCTGGCCAACTGCACGTCGAACTGCGCGCGCAGCCGTTCCAGCTCGCCGCCGCGCTCATCGGCATCGGCTTCGGCGGCCTTGGCCAGCAGCTCCTGGTAGGCCTTGATATCCACGATCACCGCTTCAGGGTGGTTGTGGTTGGTGATCACCAAGGCCTGTTTTTCACGCACGGTGCGCATCAGGCTTGGCCAGCCGCGGGTCTTCACCGACGATGCAGTGGCCTTTTCAAGGCCGGGCAGGTCCAGGGGCAGGGTCATGGCAGGCTCCAGCGCGGGGTATGTGCGCATCATACGCCTTTTGGCCAAATTGGACATAAATCCCATTTTGTCCCATCCGACCCGTCCCCCGCCGGGACAGCCCCTGCATGACAAGGGCTGGACGCGTCCCCGCCAAGGCTCAGCGCGACATCGAGTACGGCGCCTGGGCCCCCTCCCCCGGCCAGGCCTTGTTCGGCTCGGCCTGCAGGGTGAAGCGCAGCTCGCCGCCGGCCAGGATCTCGGCATGGCGCAGGAACGTGCGCTGCAACGGCTGTCCGTTGAGGGTAACCGAGCCTACGTACTGATGGCCCTTGCCCATTCCCTCGGTGACGATGCTGAAGCGCTTGCCGTTGGGCAGGTTCAGCGTCGCCTTGGGCAGGAACGGACGGCCGATGATGTATTCGCCACTGCCCGGCGCCACCGGGTAGAAGCCCAGCGCGGTGAACACATACCAGGCCGACATCTGGCCCAGGTCGTCATTGCCGGCCAGGCCATCGGGACGGTCGGCGTACTGGGTGTCCATGATCTGCTTCAGCCGCGCCTGGGTGCGCCACGGCTGCCCGGCATGGGCGTACAGGTAGGCCACGTGATGGCTGGGCTCGTTGCCGTGCGCATACCAGCCGATCAGGCCGGTGATGTCTTCCATGTGCTCGAAGATCGACGGATCGACCTTGGCCTCGAATACCTGGTCCAAGCGAGCCAGCAGTTTCTCGCTGCCACCGTGTGCGGCGGCCAGCCCGGCCACGTCCTGCGGCACATACCAGGAATACTGCCAGGCATTGCCTTCGGTGTAGTCGGTGCCGTAGCCACTGGCCGACGGATCGAACGGGGTGCGGAAGCTGCCGTCGCGCTTGCGCGCGCGCATGAAGCCGGTCTCGGCGTCGAACGCGTGGCGCCAGTTGCCGGCGCGGCCGTCGAAGGTGGCCTGCACGTCCTTGCGCCCCATGGCCTCGGCCATGCGTGCGATGGTCCAGTCGTCGAAGGCGTATTCCAGCGTCTTGCTGGCCGCCTCGCCCTCTTCATCGATCGGCACCCAGCCCAGTTCGCGGTACTGCGCGATGCCGTCGTACGGGCCATAGTTGGCGGTCGCCACCATGGCCTCCAGCGCCTTGTCGGCATCAAAACCGCGGATGCCCTTGACGTAGGCATCGGCGATCACCGGCACCGCGTGGTAGCCGATCATGCACCAGGTTTCCTGGCCGTGGAACGCCCACACCGGCAGCATGCCGTACGCACTGTGCTGCTGGTGGGCAATCAGCGAGTTGATGAAATCGCTGTTGCGCTTTTCCGGCTGCACCAGGGTGAGCAGGGGATGCAGCGCACGGTAGGTGTCCCACAGCGAGAACGTGGAGTAGTTCGTGTAACGCTCGGCGCGGTGCACCGCGTTGTCCGACCCGCGGTACTGGCCATCGGCATCCATGAACAGGGTTGGGCCCAGCATGCTGTGGTACAGCGCGGTGTAGGCGCTGCGCAGGTCATGCGCGGGCGCCTCGATCTCCACGGCGGACAACGCCTGGCGCCACTGCTGCTTCGCCTCGGCACGGACGCGGTCGAAGTTCTGGTCTTTCGCTTCGGCGTCCAGGTTGGCGATCGCGCCCTGCTCGCTCACCGACGAGATGGCCACACTGACCACCAGCGGCGCATCCAGCGTGCCGAAATCGAACGTGCCCACCAGTTGCCGCCCTTCGATCTGCGGGCGCTGCGTGTGGTCGTTCTGGCCCGGCGGCGGGAAGCCCTTGTAGGCAATGTCGGTTTCGGTGTTGTGCAATGCGTGGCCGGTGAGCGGGCGCGAGAAACGCATCGCGAAGTACAGCTGACGACCCGGCGCCCAGCCGCGGGTTTCGCGGAAGCCGGTGACCGTGCCATCGGGCTGCAGGCGTAGCCGCGACCACAGGATCTTGCCCGGGTAGTCGTACAGGCTGGTGCGCAGATCCAGCAGCACCCGCGCCTTCTCGCCCTTCGGATAGGTGTAGCGGTGCACGCCGGTGCGGGCGCTGGCGGTGAGCTCGGCACGGACCTTGTAGTCGTCCAGCGTTACCGCGTAATAGCCCGGCTCGGCCTTCTCGTTGTCGTGGTGGAACCGCGAGGCATAGCCACTCTTCGGCTTGTCCGGGTCGCCGCGCTCCAGCCCGGGATCACCGGTGAACGGCATCACCAGCACGTCGCCCAGGTCCGAATGCCCGCTGCCGGAGAAATGCGTATGCGAGAAGCCGACGATGCTGCTGTCGTCATGGCGGTACCCGGCGGCCCAGCCGTAGGCCTTTTCGCGCGGCTGGATGCGGGTGTCCGGACTGAGCTGGACCATGCCGAACGGCACCGTGG
>NZ_QAIW01000310.1:13359-17307 GCF_003061285.1 Stenotrophomonas sp. HMWF003
TCACCCACGTTTGCCGGTGCCGCTCCCGCTGCGCCGGCCACCAACATCGCTCCAACCGCGAGCCCCAACCACCGCACCGTCCCCGTTTTCGTCATGACGTTTGAATTTAGATCGATTCAAGGTGGGTTCGATCCTAGCACCGGTGCGACGGCGTCGCATGTTGCGGTGCGGTTGGACGCCCGCAGACCCGCTCAACACACGCTCCCGCGCGACCTGAGGCAGAAGCTGCCCAAATAACTGATCAGGTCTGATCGCTTCACGGCGACGGCATTCAGCCGGAAGGTATAACGACCGACTTCGGTCAGAGCGGACGGAGGCACGTCCTGCGTGTAACCGGCGAGGTCGGTGCCATGGAGCAGGCATTGTCCGGGCCTCAACACGAATCGTTGCGATGCCGGCAGCGCACTGATGCTCCAGACCAGTTTCGCGTCGGCCCTGCTCTCATGGATCAGCCTGACCGACTTGACGGAGAAATTCTTCTTCGCGCCAGCCGGTACACAGATCGCCGGAGCACCCTCAATCACGCTCACCACGCCAGGCCCGTGCCGTCCCCATGGCGTGGCTACGACCGGGGCTGGAAGCAGCATCCCGCATGCCGCGATCAACATGCCGTACCGCACGTTGGGGAGACGTCTCATATCGTGTCCAATTGGCAACGGCGGGGTCGGGCGCGCAGGCCAGTTGCAAGCGCCAGTCCACGCGGGGACGCTCTTCAATGCCGGTAGCGCAGGGTGCCGATCCCATGACGCCGTTGATATGAACATTGTTGTAGTTCGCGCCGGCCGTAACGCCGCTGCTCACGCGACTGCGCCCCTCGCCTTACACCGAGGGGCGCACCTCCGGATCACGCCGGCCGCGGGTCTTCCGGCACGGCTGCCTCGGGCAACGTCGGCTGCGCGTTGTCCACGGTCATCGGAGCGTCGCTGCGCAGCAGGGCCCTCGCTTCGGCCTCGCTGGCCTGGGTATGCCCCTCCCCGCCGGTACCGATGAAGGGATCGACGGCGGCGTAAGCCGTATCAGCCGCAGTTTTCGCGGGGGCGGCCACAGCCAGGCCGGAGGCGAACATGGCCGTGGTGGCGAAAGCGATCAGGAGACGACGGTCCAGCATGATCATCGGCATCTGGATCGATTCCGGTGGTGGTCAGGTCGCAGCACCGGTCATCCACGGCCGCATGTTGCACTGCGGCTGAACGCCGGACTACACCGGTGACCTGGTCCCGGTCCAACTGCAACTTTTTGCATGGATCGATCCAATGCCCACGGACAGACTGAGCGGCGCCCCAGCGATCCAGCTTCGCCGTTCAGCGGCGACGACAACGGAGGCGCGTTGCGGAGCGACCCCGCCGCGCCCTCTGTCAGCTAAACACAATCACATCACCTCGCCTTCACGGCTTGTAAGCATTTCATTCAGCCTGACGACGTGAACGCAGTTGCCTCTTTGACGCTTTTCAACAGGAGCTCCGTCATGAAACTTAGCGCTCGTCATTCCCTCAGCCTTGCCATTGCAGTCGCGATGTCGCTGTCCTTCCCTGTCGCAGCCGGCAATCTTCTGCCCGGCGAATCAGCCACCGTGGCACCAGGCGAGGTGGCGGAGGCGTGGCGCGTTGATCGGGCGACGCTGGATATGCTTCCTGGCGCAGAGGCGCTCACCATCGTCGCGAACGGCGGCACCGTCTCGATGCGCGATGCGCTTCTGCAGCCCGTTTCAGGCGACTACCGCACCGCCTTGGACCTCGCGATGTCCTTCGGCCCCTCACCCCAGATGTCGACGGCCGATATCGCGGGCAGCCGCATCATCGTCAAGGACGGACGTGTCAATACGGGGGTTACCATGAATCGAGGGTCTCTCACATTGCGCGACGGTTCGCTGATCGAAGCCGGCAATGGAATCCAGCTCTACGGCGGCGACGTCGTGATGCGTGACAGCACCATTCGCGCCAGCAACGTCGGGGTGGAAATCAGGAGCCCCGTGCCGGGCACCAGCACGTTGTCGGTCGCCAACTCCCTTGTTCACTCCAAGGCCGATGTGTTCACCGCATCGGGGAATACCGTGGCCACCATCAACGTCACCAACTCCACGCTGACTGCCGCCGATGGCCTGCCCTACTTCAGCGGCTACCATGTGGCCCTTGCAGAGAACAGTGCGCAGCTTTCATTCACTGCAAGTGCGTCGGCGTTGCACGGGGAGATCTCCGCACGTTTCAATGGCGCGCTCGATGCGGTCCTGCGGGATGGAACAACCTTCTACGGCAGGACCTCGGCCTTAAGCGGAGGAACGCTGAACCTGGCCATGCAATCGGGCAGCGCCTGGACGATATCCAACAACAGCACGGTGACCAACCTGGTCATGGACGGGAATACAAGCATCACCTTCGGCCCGGGCACCTACTTCAATTCGCTGACCGTGACCGGTGATTTCCACGCCGATGATGCACTGCTCATGTTCAATACTGCCCTTGGCGACGACGCGTCCAAGTCCGATCGATTGATCGTTGCCGGTGACACCAGCGGCAGCGCCACTGTGCGCGTCAACAACGTGGGCGGCGCGGGCGCCCAGACCGAGAAAGGCATCGAGCTGATCTCGGTGGGCGGCGCCTCCAACGGTCAGTTCAACCTCGCCGGGCGCGCAGTGGGTGGCCAGTACGAGTACTTCCTGCACAAGGGCACTGGTGCCGATGGCAACTGGTACCTGCGCTCGGTGCTGCCGACGGTACCAGATCCCTGCGTGATCGACCCCGACCTTCCGCAGTGCACGCCGGTGGACCCCGGTCCGGGTCCGGGGCCAAATCCCGACCCGGTGTTGCGCCCGGAACCGGGCGCCTATCTGGCCAACCTGCAGGCGGCGCAGACGATGTTCCTCCTCGGCTACCACCATCGTCATGCCGGCCAGAACGCGGGCCGTGCCTGGGCGCGGGTGGATGGCTCACGCCACGGCTTCGGTGCGATCAGTCAGCAGCTGGACATCCACGGCAACAGCCAGGCACTGAGCGTCGGCGCCGATGTGTGGCGTCACGATTCAGGCAGCAACGCGGGCGTGATGCTCTCCAGCGGCAACGCCGACAGCACCTCCACCAACCCGCTGACCGGCTATTACGCGCGCGGCAAGGTGAAGGGTGAAGCGCTGGGCATCTACGGTACCTGGCGGGGCGGCAATGCGGCGGATCCGTACGCCGGCTTCTACGTGGACGGCTCGGTGCAGCGCGCACAGTTCCGTAATCGCGTGGACGGCATTGGCCTGGCCACCGAACGCTACGACGGCCGCATCTGGCAGGGCGCAGTCGAAGCGGGTTATGCGTTCCGGGTGGGCGGCGCCAGCAACGGCGCTATCTTCCTGGAACCGCAGCTCCAGGTGGGCTACAACCGCTGGGATGACCTGCACCACACCGAAGCCACCGGCACGGTGATCTCTTCCCGGGACGCCGATGGGCTGTTCGGTCGCGTCGGCCTGCGCCTGTCCGGGGTGACGCGCTGGGGCCATGGGGCCGCCGAAGTGCAGCCGTACCTCGCCGCCCATTGGCTGCACACCCGCGCTGACTCGGAAATCCGCATGGACGACGAACGCGTGGATGCGCGCATTCCGCGCAGTCGCGCGGAGGTCAGTGCGGGTGCGTCGCTGAAGTTTGCCAACGGCATCGGTGCCTGGGGCGGGCTGGCGCGGCAACAGGCCAGCGGCTACCACCAGACCAATGCGCAGCTGGGACTCAGCTACACCTGGTGATGATATGGAGCCGCCCTTGGGCGGCTCCATTTTGCTGGCTAATGCATTGATTCTGGTGTGCGGGGAGCCGGCCAGGGGACGGCACTACCGGGAAGCGTCGCGTCGATCCTGGCGTGCCGGGAGCCGGCCGGCGGCCGGCACTACGTGGGGCGTGCTTCGTCGGGCTCGGCGGCTTCGGGCAACGTCGGCTGCGCGTTGTCCACGGTCATCGGGGCATCACTGCGCAGCAG
>NZ_QAIW01000311.1:0-4535 GCF_003061285.1 Stenotrophomonas sp. HMWF003
GGAAGGGCCGCTGCCCGCCACGCCACGCAGCGGCAAAAGTGCCGGTGATATAGTCCGAAACAGCCCTTTTGATCCCTTTCGTGGAGTGTTCCGATGCCCCTGACCCACCTTGAGTCGTCCCCGCGCCACGCGGCCACCCCGCGGGTCCGCCGTTGGGGCGTGACGCTGCTGCTGGGCGGGTTGCTGGCTGCCAGCGGGGCCCAGGCGGCCGGGCTGCTGGACGTGTCCTATCGACCGCTGGCCGGCAAGGCCGAGGTCAACCTGCAGAAGCAGTACGGCGGCAAGGTGCTGCTGGTGGTCAACACCGCCAGCAAGTGCGGCTTCACCCCGCAGTACGAAGGCCTGGAGGCGCTGCAGCAGAAGTACGCCGCGCGCGGGTTCTCGGTGCTGGGCTTCCCCTCCAACGACTTCAAGGGTCAGGAGCCGGGCGATGAGACCCAGATCCAGGAATTCTGCACGCTGACCTACGGGGTCAAGTTCCCGATGTTCCAGAAGGTGCAGGTCACCGGGCCGCAGGCCACGCCGCTGTACCAGCGGCTGACCGCCGCGACCGGGGTGGCGCCGGGCTGGAATTTCCACAAGTACCTGATCGGCCGGGACGGCCGGGTGGTGGCGCAGTTCCCCAGCAAGGTCACGCCGGACGACAAGGCGCTGGTCGCCGCGATCGAACGTGAGCTGTCTGTCACACCCGCCAAACACTGACAACCTCGACATCTCGCATGTGCGTGCGACAATGATTGCTTTCGCGCCGACGTCGGCGTCCAGTCACTTCCAGGAAAGTAGCGAATGAAGATGGGAATGCGCGGCGCCGCGGCGTCGGTTCTGATTCTGGCGATGGGTGCCACCGGTACCGTGATGTCGCAACAACCGGCCGCGCGTGCGGCCGTCAAGGAGACTTCCGCTTTGAACTCCCAACGGGAAAAGCTCGGCTACGCCATCGGTATCGACGTGGCCAACTCGTTCGCCCCGATCTCCAGCGAGATCGACCTGGCTGCGCTGCGCCGCGGCGTGACCAACGCCTTTGAGGGCAAGCCGCCGCTGATGTCGCAGGACGAGGCGCAGAAGACCGACGCCGCCCTGCGTCAGGCGATGATGGCCAAGAGCGGCCAGCCGGTGCCGGGCGTGGCCCCGGGTACCCCGCCGCCGAAGGTGGACCGCGAGAAGGTCGGCCTGATGCTGGGCACCTACGCCGTGGGTCCGTCGCTGGCCCCGCTGAAGGCGGACCTGGACCTGGACGCGCTGTTCGACGCCGTCACCACCACCTTCAACGGTGGCACCGCCAAGATGACCCCGGAGCAGGCCAAGGCCACGCTGGAAGGCTTCATGGCCGGCAAGCAGGCTGAAATGCAGGCCCAGGCGGCCGCCAAGGCCGGTACCAACCGCACCGAAGGCAATGCGTTCCTGGCCAAGAACAAGACCGTGCCGGGCGTTGTCACCACCGCTTCGGGCCTGCAGTACCAGGTGCTGCGTCCGGGTTCGGGCGAGCGCCCCATGCCGACCAGCAAGGTCCGCGTCAACTATGAAGGCAAGCTGCTGGACGGCACTGTCTTCGACAGCAGCTACGAGCGTGGCCAGCCGATCGAATTCGGCCTGGACCAGGTGATCAAGGGCTGGTCCGAAGGCGTCTCGCTGATGCCGACCGGGTCCAAGTACCGCTTCTGGATCCCGGGCGAGCTGGCCTACGGCGAACAGGGCACGCCGGGCGGTCCGATCGGTCCGAACGCGACGCTGACCTTCGACGTCGAACTGCTCAACGTCCTGCCGTAAGCGAAACTGGAGTCCCCACGGACATGCGTGTAGCGATTTTCGGTACCGGCTACGTCGGTCTGGTCACGGGTACCTGCCTGGCCGATGTCGGCCACCAGGTGGTCTGCGTCGATATCGACCAGGCCAAGGTTGATGGCCTCAACCGTGGCGTCATCCCGATCTACGAGCCGGGCCTGGAGCCGATGGTCAAGGCCAATCACGCCGCATCGCGGCTGGCCTTCACCACCGATGCCGCCAGCGCGATCACGCATGGCCAGGTGATCTTCATCGCCGTGGGAACGCCACCGGACGAGGACGGCAGCGCCGACCTGCAGTACGTGCTGGCGGTAGCCCGCACGATCGGCACGCACATGGCCGTGCCGACCGTGGTGGTGAACAAGTCGACCGTGCCGGTAGGCACGGCCGACAAGGTGCGTGCCGCCATTGCCGAGGTGCTGGCGGCACGTGGGGTGGAGATCGCGTTCGACGTGGTCTCCAACCCGGAATTCCTGAAGGAGGGCGACGCGGTTGCCGACTGCATGCGGCCCGACCGCATCGTGGTGGGGGCCTCCAACCCCGATTCGGTGGCGCTGATGCGCCGCCTGTACGCACCGTTCAACCGCAACCACGACCGCGTGGTGGAAATGGACGTGCGCTCGGCGGAGCTGACCAAGTACGCCGCCAACGCGATGCTGGCGACCAAGATTTCGTTCATGAACGAAATTGCCAACATCGCCGAGAAGGTCGGTGCCGACATCGAGCAGGTCCGCCAGGGCATCGGCTCGGATCCGCGCATCGGCTGGCACTTCATCTACCCGGGCGCCGGTTACGGCGGCTCGTGTTTCCCCAAGGACGTGCAGGCGTTGGCCCGCACCGCGCAGCAGCATGGCCATGAGCCGAAGCTGTTGAACGCGGTGGAGGCGGTCAACGAAGCGCAGAAGGGGCATCTTTACCAGCTGATCCAGCGCCACTATGACCGTGGCGAGGACGAAGGCGTGCGTGGCAAGACCTTCGCGGTGTGGGGGTTGGCCTTCAAGCCCAACACCGACGACATGCGCGAAGCTTCCAGCCGGCGCCTGCTGGCCCAGTTGTGGGAAGGCGGCGCCAGCGTGCGCGCCTACGATCCCGAAGCCACCGACGAAGCGCGCCGCATCTTTGGTGAGCGCGATGACCTGGTGTTCTGCGACAACGCCTACGACGCGCTGGACGGCGCCGATGCGCTGGTCGTGGTGACCGAATGGAAGCAGTTCCGCAGCCCGGATTTCGTCCGCCTGCGCGAGGTGCTCAACGATGCGGTCGTGTTCGACGGCCGCAACCTGTACGACCCGCAGGAGATCGAAGCCGCGGGCCTGGCCTACTACGGCATTGGCCGGGGACGTTCGCTGCATGCATGATTCCACCCCCACACCGCGTGAGCAGGCGCTGGAAGCGCGCCTGATCGAGCTGGAAATGCGCGTGTCCTTCCAGGAACAGGCCTTGGCCGAGCTCAGTGAAGCGCTGGCCGATGCACGCATCGAAGGCAGCCGCAACGCCGACCTGACCCGCCTGCTGCTGGAGGACCTGGGCAAGGTCCGCAACGCGCTGTATTCCGATTCGGGCGAAGAACCGCCGCCCCCGCACTACTGATCGATTCCACGTCATGAGCGATACACTCCGCGACCAGCTGCTGGGCCTGGGTTTCAAATCCGCGCCCAAGCCAGAACGCAAACCCGAAGCCCGCCGTGACGGCCGGCCGGGCAACAAACCCCACGGTGCACGTCCCCCGGGCAAGCCCGGCGAAGCGCGCCCGCCGCGTGAGGGTGCCCCGGGGCGTCCGCCGCGCGAGGGCGACGCCGCGCGCCGCGCGCCGCACGGCAAGGGCCGTCCGGGCGGCGGCCCGCGTCCCGGCCAGGGCCAGAACGCCGGCCAGGGCAAGCCGCGTTCGCGCGAGGACATCGACCTGGCCAAGGCCTACGCGATCCGTGCGCAGAAGGAAAAAGACGACCGCATCGAAGCCGAGCGACTGAAGCAGGAAGAAGCGCGCCTGCGCCGCGAAGCCAAGGCCAAGCTGGACGTGCTGCTGGAAGGCAAGTCGTTGAATGACGCCGGCGCCGAGATTGCCCGCCACTTCAACTACGGCGGCAAGATCAAGCGCGTGTACGTCACCGCCGACCAGCTCAAGGCGCTCAACGCCGGCGAGCTGGGCGTGCTGCAGCAGAACGGCCGCTACCTGCTGGTGACGGCGGCCGTGCTCGACGAGGCCGAAGCCATCTTCGCCCCGTCGGTGGCGCTGCGCGTGGATCCCAATGCCACTGCCGAGGCCGACCCGTACGCCGACCCGGCCTACCAGGTGCCCGACGACCTGGTCTGGTAAGCGGCCGATCGCACGACGAAGAAGGGCGCCGAAAGGCGCCCTTTTTTTGGGCTTCTTTTTCGATCTGAGGGGAGAGTCTTGTTGCAAAAGCCGTCGCAGAGTGAGCACGACGCTACGCGGGTGATCGGGTGTGCAGGCTTGGACCGGCTGGCATCTCCGACCGGGCGGGTCGCGAGCGTGAGGGCCCCGTAGCAGCCGGTAGGCCCCTGGTGCAAATGTCCCCCGGCCGCGGGGCGGCCTCCTCCTTTATTTTGCCCAGGAGCCTACCGGCTGCTACGGGGCTCGGCTTGCGGTGCGCAGATGGAAGCCACGCTTTTTGGACGGCTGTCGGTGGGTCGGGCGCTGGGGCCCATGCCCTTGGAGGCGAAATAAAGGAGGAGGTGGCGGCCGCAGGCCGACGCCGGGGGACATTCGCCGGAAAGGGCATGGGCCCCAG
>NZ_QAIW01000311.1:4558-5805 GCF_003061285.1 Stenotrophomonas sp. HMWF003
GCCTGGGAAGGGTCAAGGCAGTTTCCGCTTACCTCGCGTAGGGGCGAAGAATCCGGGGGTTACTCCGTGATCGGACCGGCCACTTCCTGCCCGGCCTGCCAGACCGCGCCGATGCGCTGGGTGTTGGCGATGTCGGTGAGTGGGTCGGCGTCCAGCACCAGCAGGTCGGCGCGCTTGCCGGCGGCGATCCGGCCACGGTCGGCCAGGCCCAGCAGGTCCGCCGCCTGCGACGTGGCGATCTGCAGCGCCTGCGCAGGCTTCAGCCCGGCCTGCACCAGCAGCTGCAGCTCGCGGTGCTCGGCAACGCCGATCACCCGCTGCGGCATCGCACCGGCGTCGGTGCCGAAACCCAGCTTGACCCCGGCCGCCTGCAGGCGGCGCACGTTCTCCAGGTTGGTCGCCACCGCGTCGCGCGCGGCCGGAATGCCGCTGCCAGCCAGTTGCGCGCGCTGCCACGCCGGCTGCGACCAACGGGCCAGCACGTCGCGGTGCAGGGCCTGGCGCAGGAACGGCTGCTGCAGCGCCTGCGGGTGTTCGGCGTACCAGTAGTTGGCCTCGTCGATGGCCACCGTCGGGATGTACCACGTGCCCTGGTCGCGCATCTTCCTGGCCAGCATCGGGTCGACCGCGCGGTCGCGGATGCCGTGGGCCAGGATGTCCACCTTGGCATCGACCAGGTCGCGGGCCTGGTCGAGGTCGTGGATGTGCGCGGCCACGGTGAGGCCGCGCGCGTGCGCTTCGGCGATGGCGGCGCGGTACACCTCTGGCGTCATCATCGGGCGCTTGCCGCCAAGGTCGTCCACCCACAGCTTGATCAGGTCCACGCCGTCGGCGTGCTGGGTGGCCACCGCCGCGCGCGCCTGTTCGGCGGTGCGCGGGCGCGCGACCGGGTCGTGGCGCAGGCCCATGCTGTCGGCCGGTGGTGCGCCATCGGGCGCGCCGATCCCGCCGCCGGCACCGTACAGCTGCGCGCCCAGGGCGGGATCGGCGTTCACTTCCGTGCGGATGGCGAAGAAGTCCGCCCCATTCATGCCGAGCGCGGTGACGGTGGTGATGCCGTAGCGCTGGAACTGGCGCAGGTCGCGCACCACGTTGTCGCGCGTGTAGTAGCGGTCGCCGTGCTCCAGTCCCTGCGTGTTGCCCACATGCGCGTGGTCGCTGACCAGCGCAGGCAGCAGCGTCTTGCCGGTGTAATCGATCCGGCGCGCGCCGGTGGCGGCAGCGGGCAGGGGCGTGCCGACATGCAC
>NZ_QAIW01000311.1:5815-9588 GCF_003061285.1 Stenotrophomonas sp. HMWF003
CGCGATCGCGCTGGCCATCGAAGACGCGGGCGTTCTCCAGCAGGATCGGCTCGGCGGCGGCAGGCAGGGCGACGGTGGCAAGCAGCAGTGCCCACAGGCGGGTCGGTCGCATCGGCGGCTCCAGTCTTGGGGGAGGGTTGAGCCTACCCCATCGGAAGGGTCGCGTTGCCGGCCAGCGGCCGGCGATCATCTGCGCCTGTGGGCGCGCAGCAGGGGCAGGCTGATGGCGAAGAAGCACAGCAGGGCGCCGGCGAGCGCGAAGCCGCTGCCCGCCAGGAAGGCGGTACGGCCCTGGTCGATGCCCCACAGCTGGCCGGCGATCAGCGCGCCCAGCACGCCGCCCACGCCGGACGAGAAACCGTACAGCAGGCCCTGGCCGTGGCCGTTGAGGCGACCGGGGAAATAGGTGGCCAGCATCTGCATCGCGGCCGCGAAGAACGCGGCAAATCCGAGGGCGTGCGCGGTCTGCGCCAGCAGCATCACCGGCAGGTTGTCCGGGAACAGCGCGGTGATCGCCCAGCGCACCGTGGAACTGAGCAGCGCGATCAGCAGCATCCAGCTGGCGTCATAGCGGCGGAAAAAGCGGCCGATGGTGAAGAACACGCCTACTTCGAACACCACCCCGATGGTCCACAGCAGCCCGAGCGTAGAGGTGGCATAGCCGTGGTGGTCCATGTAGACCGAGAAGAACGTGTAGTACGGACCGAACGACAGCTGTTCCATGAACGCGGCCAGGAAGAACGCCAGCACCTGCGGCTTGCGCACGATCTGCCAGAAGCCGGTCGCGTCGCCGTCGCTGCGCTGCAGGTTGCGCGCGTAGTAGTTGGCAAACCCCGAGGCGGTGAGCAGGCCGAACAGCGGCAGCATCAGCCACGGCAGCAGGTGTGCGTTGCCCGCGCCACCGTCGCCTTCGATGATCCAGCCAAACAGCATCACCACCGCGATGAAGCCCAGCGAGCCCCACACCCGGATCAATCCGTAGCGATGGCTGTCGCTGCCCAGGTGGGTCAACGTGATCGATTCGAACTGTGGCATCACCGCGTTGTAGAAGAAGCAGAACGCGATCATCGCCGGGTACAGCCACGGTTGCGGCAGCGGCAGCAGGAAGGCGCAGAACGTGAGCAGGGTCAGCACGCAGCCCAGCCGCAGCCAGAAGATCGGACGCGGCGAGGCGGCGGCGAGCGAGGTCCACGTGGTGGGCGCGACGATCCGGGTGGCATACCAGATGCCCATCATCACGCTGATCGCGGTGACGCTCATCCCGCGCGAGGTCAGGAACAGCGACCAGTACGGGGTGAACGCGCCCAGCGCGGCGTAGTAGACCAGGTAGAACGAGGAGAGGCGGACGACCGGTACGGCGTCGCGGGTGGGGGCGGTCATGCGGGATCTCGGTGCGCGCGCACCCATCAACGGTGGGTACCAACCGCGACATTATGCCGGTAGCACCCGACCGCTGGTCGGGTGATGCCCTTATTCCGGATCGTAGTCCAGGTTCGACGCCAGCCAGCGTTCGGCTTGCGCGCGATCCACGCCCTTGCGCTTGGCGTAATCGGCCACCTGCTCGCGCGACACCCGCCCCACCACGAAATACTGGCTCTGCGGGTGGCTGAAGTAGTAGCCGGACACCGCCGCGGTGGGCAGCATCGCAAAGCTCTCGGTCAGCTGCATGTCGGCGTTGCGCTCGGCGTCGAGCAGCCGGAACAGCGTGGCCTTTTCGCTGTGCTCGGGGCAGGCCGGGTAACCCGGGGCCGGGCGGATGCCGCTGTATTTCTCGGCGATCAACGCCTCGTTGTCCAGCTGCTCGTCCGGCTGGTAGCCCCAGTAATCGGTGCGCACGTGCTGGTGCAGGCGCTCGGCCAGGGCTTCGGCGAATCGGTCGGCCAGGGCCTTGAGCAGGATCGCGTTGTAGTCGTCGTGATCCGCCTCGAAGCGCGCCACGTGCGCGTCGATGCCGATCCCGGCGGTCACCGCGAACGCGCCGATCCAGTCCTGCTTGCCGCTGTCGGCCGGGGCGATGAAATCGGCCAGGCAGAAGTCCGGGCGTTCGACCGGCTTGTCGACCTGCTGGCGCAGGAAGTGCAGCACGGCCGGGCCGTCATCGGTACGCAGGTGCACGTCATCGCCAACGCTGTTGGCCGGCCACAGCCCGAACACCGCCTTGGCGGTCAGCCATTTCTCGCTGACGATGCGGTCGAGCATCGCGCGCGCGTCGCGGTACAGCTCGCTGGCCTGCGTGCCCACGATCTCGTCGGTGAGGATCGCCGGGTACTTGCCGGCCAGTTCCCAGGCCTGGAAGAACGGCGTCCAGTCGATCACGTCGACCAGGTCGGCCAGCGGGTAGTCGTGCAGCACGTGCAGGCCGGGCTTGTGCGGCGTGGGCGGCGTGTAGGCCGCCCAGTCGCCGCTGAAGCGCTGCGCGCGGGCCTTGGCCAGCGTCACCAGGCGCTTGGCGTCGCCACGGTTGCGATGGCGCTGGCGGATGTCGGCGTAGTCGGCCTCGTTGGCGGCCACGAAGGCCTCGCGCAGCTCGCTGGAGATCAGCGACTGGGCCACGCCCACCGCACGCGAGGCATCCTTCACCCACACCGTGGGCGCCTTGTAATGCGGGTCGATCTTCAGCGCGGTGTGCGCGCGCGAGGTGGTCGCGCCGCCGATCATCAGCGGCATCGTGAAGCCCTGCCGCTGCATTTCGCGGGCGACGTGGCTCATTTCCTCCAACGACGGCGTGATCAGACCGGACAGGCCGATGATGTCGGCATTCTCGGCGCGGGCGGCGTCGAGGATCTTCTGCGCCGGCACCATCACGCCGAGGTCGACCACCTCGAAATTGTTGCAGGCCAGGACCACGCCGACGATGTTCTTGCCGATGTCATGCACGTCGCCCTTGACCGTGGCCATGATGATCTTGCCGTTGCTCTTGGCGGTGTCGCCGCTGCGTGCCTTCTCCGCTTCGATGTACGGCAGCAGGTAGGCCACGGCCTTCTTCATCACCCGCGCCGACTTGACCACCTGCGGCAGGAACATCTTGCCGGCGCCGAACAGGTCGCCCACGATGTTCATGCCGTCCATCAGCGGCCCTTCGATCACGTCCAGCGGGCGGCTGGAACGGGCGCGGGCTTCTTCGGTATCGGCTTCCACCCAGGCGTCCAGGCCATGCACCAGCGCATGCGCCAGGCGCGCGTCGATCGGCTTCTCGCGCCAGGCCAGGTCTTCGCCCTTGACCTCGCCCTTCTTGCCCTTGTAACGCTCGGCGATCTCCAGCAGGCGCTCGGTGCCGTCGCGGCGACGGTTGAGAATCACGTCCTCCACGCGTTCGCGCAGTTCCGGATCCAGCTCGTCGTAGATCGGCATGGCGCCGGCGTTGACGATGCCCATGTCCATGCCGGCGGCGATGGCGTGGTACAGGAATACCGCATGGATCGCCTGGCGCACGCTTTCGTTGCCGCGGAAGGAGAACGACACGTTGGAGACGCCGCCGGAGACATGGCAGTGCGGCAGGGTGCGCTTGATGATGCGGGTGGCTTCGATGAAGTCGACCGCGTAGTTGTCGTGTTCCTCGATGCCGGTGGCGACGGCGAAGATGTTCGGATCGAAAATGATGTCCTGCGGAGGGAAGCCGACCTCGTCCACCAGGATGCGGTAGGCACGGGTGCAGATCTCCACCTTGCGCGCGCAAGGTACTGCGCCTCGCCTTCCTTGAGCGAGATCGAATTGACCACGCTCTTGCCCTGCAGGCACTTCAGCCCGGCCTCGATCACGCTCCATTTGGAGGA
>NZ_QAIW01000312.1:0-2432 GCF_003061285.1 Stenotrophomonas sp. HMWF003
GTCTGGTCATGGCGCTTTACCTTGTGGACGCGAAGGGGGCTCCAGCATAGGGCGGTGCGGTGAAGATGCCGTGGTCAGCTGGCTCGGGGCGGGAAGGGCGCCTGGAGCAGGGCGGGCGGAAGCGCGTGCTTCACGATTGGGCCGTTCCCGTTGCTGCTTGCCTTCTACCTGCAGTTCCGTGGCTGGAAGTGGGGAGAGTGGGGAGCTGTTTTCGATGTTGGCTGGGTGGGTGCCCTGCTCATCTTTGGACTGACGCTCTTGTATCTGCTCGGCTGGATGTTGATTGGGCAACGTAGACGGCTGGATAGCTACGTTGCCGCTGCCTCCATCTGCATCCCCCTCACTGGATGTATCGCCCCGTTCCGCGTGAAGGCGCGCGCTTACGCAACGGCCGATATGGCGCCGCCAGGCAAGCCCGACTCCCCGCAGCCGTCAGCTCCCCCGCAGTGAGCTTGACGCCTCGGCGTGTATCCAGTTGCAGAAGGCGTCCGTCGCTGCCTGGTGCCGCCCCTTGGAGGGTCGAATAGTCCAGAACGCATACGCGTTGGGGAGGTGGGGATCAACGGGCCTCACCAGGCGTCCCCGGCGCAGATCTTCTTCTACCAAAGGGGCTAATCCCAACGCGACGCCGTGCCCGTGGATGGCCGCCTCCTGGGCCAGATAGATGCTGGGAAACACCGGGCCGGCGTCAGCTGACACGCCGTGCAGCCCAACCGCACGCAGCCAGGCCGCCCAATCGGGAACGCCCGGTCGCCCTTCGGCGCTCTGGTCGTGGATAAACGCGACATGGGCGATATCGGCGGGCGATGCAATCGGCTTTCCGTCTTTGCGTGACGTGCCTGGGGCGCACACCGGAAACACCGGCGCGTCCATCAACTTCTCAACCTGCACGCCCGGGTATGTGCCAAGGCCGTATCGGATCGCGACATCGACGTTATCCTGATCCACGTCAACCAGCTGATCGCTCGTCAGAACCCGCACATGGATATCCGGGTGGGCCTCATGGAAGCGGTGAAGCCGGGGCGCCAGCCACTTCGCGGCGAACGACTCCAAGGTGCTGACGCGCAGATGGCCGGGTTCAGCAGACGCGCTTCGGTCCAGTGCCAGGTCGAGCATTCCGAAAATCTCAGTGAGCGACGCCGCAAGGGCGGCGCCCTGCGGGGTAAGCGTCACCGCCCGATGGCCGCGCTCGAAGAGCTCGGTGCCCAGGTAGGCCTCGAGGCGTTTGACCTGGTGGCTCACCGCGGCCGGTGTGACAAAGAGCTGGGTGGCCGCCTTCTGGAAGCTGAGGGATCGTGCAGCGGCCTCAAACGCTCGCAACGCAGTGAGGGGAGGGGCGTGGCGCGGCTTCATGAGAGGGTTCCTGCCAGCACGGATCACCCGATCTTATCAGGTTAGTTTTACTAATCTGAAGGCCAAAACTTCTCGTTTGTCGGCGTCTGTCCGCCCGTCAATCATGGCGGCCTCCATTCAAAGGGTAGCCGACATGCATCTGAAACCGCTGGGTCCGGACGTGTTCTTGTGCGTTGGCGAGAACCACCTGTCCGTTGCGACCGTGTTCCTCGATGGCAGCGACGCGCTGCTGGTGGATTCACTGGGCAGCGCGGAGGATGCGGCCGCGTTGCGCGTGCTGATCTGCGACGAGGTGGGGAAAACGGTGCGCGTCATCGTCGCTACCCATTTCATGAGCGATCACATCGCGGGGCTTTCGACCTTTCCCGACGCCCTGGCCATCGCGCATCGCAATTACCGGCACACCTTCCTGTCACAGAACCGCCGTGTCGACGCGTTCTACCGCGAACCGCAGGTGGTGTTCGACAGCGCGATGCGCATTCGCTGGGGCCGCCATGAGCTTCGGCTGCTGCACAACCCCGGCAAGACGATGGATCACATCAGCGTGGATGTTCCCACCGCCGACCTGGTCTGCATTGGCGACAACATCGTGGGGAACATCGTCTACCTCTCCAAGGCCGACCCCGTCCAGATTCGAACGGCCATTGGCCGGGCGAAGCAGTTCGGGCGCGGCACTGTCATTGGCGGTCACATGGGGCGCTTCGACGCCGCCGTGCTCGACAACGCGCTGCACTATCTGGATCGGATTCGCCAGAAAGTGATTGCGATACGCGCGCAGGAAGAGGGTGAATCGCTGGCGTCCCGGTTGGCCGCCATTCGGATCGAGGACTGCCTCGCACCCGGCGTCGAGGCAAGTGCGTTCGAAAGGGAATGGCATCTGCGCAATCTGGAGGCCATTGAAGTCCAGGGCATCTTTGAGCTGGACACCTACCTGGCCCATTCGGCGGAGGTCGCATGAGCGGCTACTTGCCAGATGGCGCGCGGATGGGCCGCCGTACCTTTCTTTCCGGGCTCGCCGCTGGCGCCACGGCCGCGCTTTTGCCGGTCTCCCACGCCGCCGCTCGGCCCCCGTCGGAGGG
>NZ_QAIW01000312.1:2442-3707 GCF_003061285.1 Stenotrophomonas sp. HMWF003
TCGTCTGCAGTTGCCGGGCGCAACCCTGTTCATCGACCCGCTGACCAACAGCGCAGAGTGGGGCAGGGCTTTGCCGGACGTCCTGGTTTCCGTTGAAGGCGGGGTGGGGGACGCCACGGTCCTGCTGACGCACGTCCACTCGGACCACTTCGACGCGGGGGCTGTGGCGCAGGCGCTCCGCAACGGAGGGAGCCTGATCTACCCCGAGGGGACACATCCGCTTCCCGTGCCCGAGGGTGCACGGGCGCGGCCTGCACGCCTTTGGGAGCCCCAGCTGCTGGGTGACTTCACTGCAACGGCGGTGCCTGCCTCGGATGGCTACGGCGACACGCAGGTTTCCTGGGTGGTATCGGCCGCGGGCCGCCGGATTTTCCATGGCGGAGACACGATGTGGCACGGTCACTGGTGGAAGATCGGTCGCCAGTTCGGGCCCTTCGACGTGGCGTTCCTGCCGATCAACGGCGCCACGTTCGGATGGCGCACGCCCGTCAGCGGACAGCCGGGTGTGTTGACCCCCGAGCAGGCCATCGCGGCCGCCACCGTGCTGGGCGCGCGGTCCGTGGTCCCGATCCACTACGGTATCTCGGGCGTTGATGCATACCAGGAAGTGGACGATCCTCTTGGCGCGCTGGTCAGGGCGGCGCGAGGAACCGCCATCGACGTCCAGTCAGTGCCGCCAGGGGCGTGGGTGGCATGGCGGTGAGGCCCTGCGGCACCGCTGATGCGTCCAGCCAGAAGCCACCCACCGCTATGGGAACCTGCATGAAGAACCTTGCTATCGCTGCCCTTCTTGCCTCCCTGTTGGTCTGTCCTCTAGCCAACGCGGCGGAGGATCCAGGCCCGTCCCGCCCGTCCCTGGGTGCGCTGCAGCGCATCATCGAATCCCGCAGTCCGGAGACGACGGTCGCCACGCCTGACCATGATCGAATCACTGCCCAGCGCATCGATATCGTCGACGAGAACGGCGTGATCCGCATGACCCTTTCCGGCCGGACCCCGGCCCCGATCATCGATGGAATCCAGTACCGACGGGCCTTCAACGTCGCCGGGCTGGTGCTTTACGATGACAAAGGCAGCGAGCGGGGTGGATTCGGTACTGCCGATGTGGCTGGGGGGATGGCGGTGCTGGCCCTGGACCACCCGGCCATGGATGCCATCGGCTGGCGTGTTTCGCCGGACGGCGAGGTGGCGTTCTCGATCAACCAGGCACCACCGCTGCTGCGCGAGCCGGCCCTCGGGAATCGCCTGGTTCCGGGGGTCAAAAC
>NZ_QAIW01000312.1:3717-9630 GCF_003061285.1 Stenotrophomonas sp. HMWF003
TCCGGATGGTGGTGGGGGCAGATGGAACGCCAGCCATCGCATTGAGCGACAAGGCCGACAGAACGCGCTTGCGCCTGACGGTAACCGAAGAAGGCTACGGCGCCATCGAGTTCCTCGATGCAGAGGGGCGGGTGATTCATACTCTGGCGCCAGAGGGGGAGCCCGCGCGGGCGAAGGCAGAATAGGTCCTGCGCCGAAGCGTGGCTGATTGCACGGCAATTGGGGTTGGAGCGCTATCTGGAGAACTGCACATGCAGATTGAAGTGTATGAAGAGCGACTTCGCGTCGCCATGCTGCACAGCGATGTCGCTGAGCTGGACCTGCTGATTGATGATGAGCTGCTGTTCGTCGGGCCAGGAGGCGGCGTTTATACCAAGGCAGATGACCTGCAACTGCACCGCTCGGGCGCGCAGCGCATGTTTCAGGCGGACTGGCAGGCCGTGGAGTGGCGTTCGTACGGTACGACATGCATCACCGTCGTCACCGCTGTGCTGGCTGGCACGCTCATGGGAGAGCCATTCTCTGGCCGGTTCCGTTATCTCCGCACCTGGGTGCAGAAGGAGGGGGTTTGGCGTGTGGTTGCGGGTAGTGTGTCGGCGATCAGCGAGTAACGCCCTGTTTCGTTGGCAACAACGGAGCTGGGAATCTCCGCGGGCGTTCTGGATGACGCGCTTCGCGAGCCGCCTTGGGCCCTGCATCAGGAAAGGGGCTTCCTGGACCGCCTAAGCTGGCTACTGTCATGCTGGCGTGAATGTTGCGCGCAATGAAGACAGATCGTTCCATCATCGACCGATGCAGGTACGCGCAGCTGAAAACGGGTGCAAGTTGCTGTTTGTCATCACTTAAGCGCAAGCAGACATTATTGATTGCGTTTCGGAACTATTAGCTTCGACAATTGATGTGCCGCGCGGCGCCTGCAATCATTGCCCGACCCCCCACGTCATAATTGGAACGCCCCCGTGGATCACAGCAACGGTGATGCGGGCCCAGTGCAATCCCATGGATGGTCGCGTCGGAAGTTCCTTCTGGCGTCTGCCTCGATGGCGTTGCTCGCGGCCTGCCGGCGCAGCGATGAACCCGCTGCCGACACCCAGCCAAGCGCCAACCCGTCCGCTCGCCACGATGCGGCAGCAGCGGGCAACACCGCTGCAGACACCGAATTTCTTGCGCTCTCCGTGGCCCTGACCGGCAAGGCTGGTCTTGATCCGTCTGTCGCCGGCAGAATCCGCGCCGCGCTGGCTTCACTGGACCCGGCCACCACCGCCGCACTTCCCGAGCTGAAGCGCGTTGCCGCCAACGCGGACTCTCCAGCGAAGATCGTCGCGTCGCCAGGCGTGCGCGATGCTGCGCTGGCCATCATTGCCGCGTGGTACACCGGCACGGTAGGGAAGGGCACCGCTGCGGTCACCGTCGCCTACCGTGACGCGCTCATGCAGCGCCCGGTTGACGACGGCCTGTTCCCGGCGACGTACGCGCTGGGTGGCCCGGCCTGGTGGGTCGCCGCACCGCCGGCCGCCATCGCCCTGCGCTGATCCACCGCCTTCCTGCCGATTGCCGCGCGGTGCGCTTGCGCTGCGCTTTCCGAGTGCATTCCCGTGAAAAAACCAACATTCAACAGCGGTGACGTCGATGCAGACGTCATCGTGGTGGGTTCCGGCGTCGTTGGCGCCCTGATCGCCAACCAGCTGGCCGCCGCAGGTCGATCCGTCGTGATTCTGGAAGCCGGCCCCCGACTGGAGCGGGCCGAGATCGTCCAGAACTGGCGCAATGCGAGCTTCGAGCGCCGCATCGGCAGCGACTTCCAGGGGCCGTACCGTCAGTCACCGCTGGCCACTGCGCCGCTGTACTTTCCGCCCAATGATTACGTGGCCCTTTCCGGGCCGGACGGCAACAGCTTCCGCCAAGGCTTCATCAAGGCCGTTGGCGGCACCACATGGCATTGGGCCGCCTCGTGCTGGCGCCATCTGCCGGTCGATTTCAAGATGAAATCCGCCTACGGGGTCGGCCGCGACTGGCCGATTGCGTATTCGGATATCGAGTCGTACTACTGCCGCGCCGAAGAGGCGATGGGCGTCTCCGGACCGAACGACCCCGAGCGCCAGAGCCCCCGCGAGCGCTCCAGGCCGTACATCGCCGACATGATTCCGTGGGGCCATGGCGATTCCACCTTCGCCGCGGTGGTCAACCCGCATGGTTACAACCTGGTGCCGATTCCGCAGGGACGCACCATCCAGCCCTTCAACGAGCGCCCGGCGTGCTGTGGCAACAACAACTGCCAGCCGATCTGTCCGATCGGCGCCATGTACAACGGCGTCCACACGGTGGATGCAGCCGAGAAGAAGGGCGCGGTGGTACTGGACGAGGCGGTGGTGTACCGGATCGACACCGACCACAACAATACCGTCACCGCGGTGCACTGGTACGACCGCGAGCGTGTCAGCCACAAGGCGACCGGGCGGCAGTTCGTGGTCGCATGCAACGCACTGGAAACGCCGCGCCTGCTGCTGTTGGCCGCCAATGCGCAGAACCCGAACGGCATCGCCAATTCGTCCGACCAGGTCGGCCGCAACATGATGGATCACTCGGGCTTCCATTGCTCCTTCATCGCGGACCGCCCCATTTGGCTCGGGCGCGGTCCCGCGCAGTCCAGCTGCATGGTGGGCCCGCGCGATGGCAGCTTCCGCTCTGAGTACTCGGCCAACAAGATCATCCTCAACAACATCAGTCGCGTTCCGGTGGCCACCCAGCAGGCGCTCAAGATGGGTCTTGTGGGCGAGGCGCTGGACGCCGAGATCCGCCGGCGAGCGGTGTACGGCGTGGACCTCTCGATCAGCCTGGAGCCGCTGCCGGATCCGAGCAACCGCCTGACGCTGTCCACTTCGCGCGTGGACGGCCTGGGCCTGGCGTGCCCGGACATCCACTATTCGCTGGGCGACTATGCGCGCAAGGGCTACGACAAGGCCTGCGAGCAGCTGCGTCACATCGGCACGTTGTTCAACGCCGAAGAATTCGAGATCACCACCGCGCTCAATGCAAACAACCACATCATGGGCTCCACCATCATGGGCAGCGATCCGCGCGATTCGGTGGTGGATGAGAATTGCCGCGCACACGACCATGCCAACCTGTGGCTGCCCGGTGGCAGCGCGATGGTGTCGGCAAGCGTGGTCAACAGCACCCTGACCATGGCGGCGCTGGGCCTGAAGGCCGCCGATGCCATCGAGCGTGCCCTGTGAAGTGGCTGACCCTACCGGGCCTGGTCCTGGCACTGATGGCGACCACCAACGTCCATGCCGACGACGCGGTCGAGCGCGGGCGCTACCTCGCCACGGCGGGCGACTGCATGGCCTGCCACACCAAGCCCAATGGCGGCAAGGAGTATGCGGGCGGTTACTCCATTTCCTCACCCATGGGCGAGATCTGGGCCAGCAACATCACGCCCTCGGTGAAGTTCGGCATTGGCAGCTACAGCGAGGCGGACTTCGAGCGCGCCGTTCGCCAGGGTATCCGCAAGGACGGTGCCCGCCTTTACCCGGCGATGCCGTATACGTCGTACGCGAAGTTGACCGCTCGCGACGTCCGCGACCTCTATGCGTACTTCATGGCCGAGGTAAAGCCGGTCGAACAGTTCTCTCCGTCCACCGACCTGCCGTTCCCGTTCAATGTGCGCCTGTCGATGGCCGGCTGGAACCTGCTGTTCCTTGATCGCAAGCCCGTGCCGTCCGATCCTTCCAAGGGCGCGCAGTGGAACCGCGGCGCCTACCTCGTTGAAGGCCTGGAGCACTGCGGCAGTTGCCACACGCCGCGCGGGCTGCTGATGCAGGAGAACGCCGGCCAAGCATTGTCGGGCGGCTCGCTGGGGCTGTGGTACGCCCCCAACATCACCTCGGACAAGGTCAGTGGCATTGGGGCCTGGACAGACCAGGAGATCGCGCAGTACCTGAAGACCGGCAAGGTCGCCGGCAAGGCGCAGGCGGGCGGCGGCATGGCCGAGGCCATCACGCACAGCCTGTCCAAACTCACCGATCAGGACATCGCTTCCATCGTGACGTACCTGAGGACTGTGCCCGCGGTCGCGGACCCCTCGATGAGCAGGAACGCCTCATCGTGGACGCTGCGCACCGGCGCGGGTGCGGGAGAGGCCGGCATCCGCGGCACCGGCCTGCCACTCACCGACGGCCATGTGCTCTATGACGGTGTCTGTGCCAGCTGCCACGGCACGCGCGGCGAGGGCAGCAAGGATCAGTATTACCCCTCGCTGGTCAACAACAGCACGGTCGGCGCAGCCACGCCGCAGAACCTGATTGCCACCATTCTCACCGGCGTGGATCGCGACGTGGCCGGCGAACACACGGTGATGCCGCATTTTTCCACCGGCTCCTACGTACAGCGGCTCAGCGATGAGGAAGTGGCCAGCGTCGCCACCTATGTCCGTCAGCAGTTCGGTCCGGGCGACAGCGTTTCTGAAGCCGACGTGCGCCTGGCGCGCGCAGGCGGTCCCAGGCCGCTGCTGATGACGTTGACCACGTACGGCCTGCCGCTGGGTGGGCTGGCGATCATTGCATTGGGTATCTGGATCTGGCGGCGCAGGGCGGCCCGGAAGAGGAGGGCGCCGTGATGCGCGCATCAGTAGTGGTGTTGTCGATCAGCGCGGTTCTGGCGTGTCAGCCGGCGCTGGCCAGTGATGCAGTTCCTGCAAAGCCGGTGGAGTCCGTCAAGCAGGTCCCGTTGAGTACCGGCCTGCCAGTGCGCGACTGGTTGCAGGACAGGGGTGTCACCCCGACGGCGCGCGTGGTGGTGTCCTCGAGCTATGTCGACGGCGGCTATCGTGGCTCGGGCACCGCGACGGCAACCCATGTTGATTTCGGCGCCGTCGTGGACACGGGCAAGGCGTTCGGCGTGGATGGCACGCTGCGGGTAGTCCTGTCAGATCGGTTCGGCCAGGCGGCGCACGATCGGTACACCGGCAGCTACATCCAGAACCAGGCGTTCTGGGGGCAGGGCCAGAACTTCCGCCTCAACGAGGTCTCCTACGAGCGTGCGCTCCTGGACAAGCGGCTCAGCCTGAAAGGCGGCTTCTTCTCGATGGGCAATGATTTTGGCGGGCTGCCCTATACCTGCAACTTCAACAACAACGGGCAGTGCGGCCATCCCCTCGGACCGATCTACAGCTCCGGCTGGCTCGACAATCCGACCGGGCAATGGGGCCTGCGCGTCAAATGGACCGACCCGTCCGGCTGGTATGCGCAGACAGGCGTCTTCGACGTGAATCCATCCCGCAAGCAGGCCGACAACGGTTTCAAGCTGGCACTGGATGGCAATACCGGCCTGTTCTTCCCGGTCGAGCTGGGCTACGTGAACGACCCCGGCCAGCGCGGCTACGGCGGCACCTACAAGGCGGGTTACTACTGGGACACCTCAAACGCGGCCGTTATGGGCAGTCCCGGCGCGCGCGAAGCCTCGCACCGCAGCGGCGAGTATGTGCAGCTGGCGCAGCGCATCTGGAAGCCGGAAGAAGAAACCGTCCGTGGCATTTCAGCCTTTGCCATCGGCACGCAGGCCGATGTTCGCACCGGCACGTTGCGGCGTTCGTGGGAGCTGGGTGTCAGTTGGCGAGGTCCGTTCCGGGCACGCGAGGACGACATTCTGAGCGCGGGTTGGACCCGGCTGGATTTCTCACGTCGGCTGCAGGCGTACCAGCAGGCTTCCGGCCAGCAGGTGCAGACCCGGGAAGAAATGCTGGAGCTCAACTATGGCGTCCAGGTGGCACCGTGGCTGGTTCTGCGTCCGGCGCTGCAATATGTGACGCGGCCGTCCGGATTGTCAGACCGGCCGGATGCATGGGTGTTTACGTTGCAGGCGCAAGCGACGCTCTGAACATCTGGGTCAAGAGGGCGGCCGGCGGGTAGGGAA
>NZ_QAIW01000312.1:9647-11384 GCF_003061285.1 Stenotrophomonas sp. HMWF003
GGTGCTCTACCTTGCCGACGCCGCCCGCCATGCGGGCCAGGCTTCGCCGATGACCCGCACCGCAGACGCCAGGAACAGCAGCGCTATCACTGCGCCGACGAGAATATCGGGCCAGGCGTGACCGGTCAGCGCGACGCCGCCGGCTGCCGCCAGCACGCCCACGTTGGCCGCCACGTCGTTGCGTGAGCATTCGAACGTGCTTTTCATGTTGATGTTGAGCGCACGGAAGCGCCACAGCAATGCCAGGCAGGCCAGGTTGGCCAACAGCGCGATGGCGCCGAACACCACCATCAGTCCGCTGGATGGCGGCACGCCGTGCACCAGCTTGCTGATGACCTCCACGACGATGAAGACGAAGAACGCCAGGATCAGCAATCCCTTGGCCAGAGCGGCACCGGCCTCCCAGCGCGCACCGCGATTCACGGCCCACAGGCTCAAGCCATACACGATCGCATCGCCCAGCATGTCCACGGCGTCGGCCTGCAGTGCGCTGGAATGCGCCACCATGCCCGCGCCGAACTCGATGAAGAACATCGCAAGATTGATCGCCAGCACCGCGATCAACACGCGGCGCTGCGCACTATGTAGCGCCAGGGATTGCAGTTCCTGGCGTTTGTTGCCGCAGCAATGGTCCATCGATGGGTTCCTGTCGGGCGACGCCCGGGCTTGACATGGGGTCAGGGCGCCTTTATCAACCCTGTAGCCACTAGAAGGTCAAGCCCATGTCCAGCACGCTCACCATCGGCCAGTTGGCCCGGCAGACCGGCACCAAGGCCGAAACCATCCGCTATTACGAAAAGATCGGCCTGCTTCAGCCGCCGATCCGGTCCGAGGGCAATTACCGGTGCTACGGTGCTCAGGACCAGCGTCGGTTGGCGTTCGTTCGCCGTGCCCGCGAGCTTGGATTTCCGATCGAACAGATCCGTGAGCTGATCGCATTTGGCGAGCAGCGCGACCACCAATGCAGTTCGGTGGACGCTGTGGTGAAGGCGCACATCGCCGATATTGCTCGCAGGGTCCGTGATCTGCAGGCGTTGCAGGGAGAGCTGGAGCGGATGATTGGCAACTGCCCGGGGGGGCGCGTGGCGGAATGTCGGGTGTTGGAAGCGCTGCAGCCGTAGGGTGCTTGATGGCTGCCAGAAGTGGTTGGCATGCAATGTGGGGCGGTCCGGGGCTGGAAGCAGCCTTTGGGCAGCTGGACGTTGTGGATGCAGGAAGTCTTGGTTGGATCGCGGAGTGCCTTCCGACTGACATTTTACATAATATACAGAATCTGCACTTTGACCCTGCGCAAAGCCTTGTGCTGCAAGGGTTTCAGCATTTGCCGCGCCTGGCATCGTGATGCACACCAGCGCGACCACCGCAGCCGCCGCGCTCACCCTGTCCAAGATCAAACGCCACAACGCTCGCTCAGTCGCGGACGTTGCTCGCTCGGCGTGAATCATCGCCAGCCACGTCGCGCCTTCCATCTTTGCCATCGCGCAAAGCTGCGCAATTCGCTCATCTGAAAGCGGCGTGCCGCCGCTTCGCCACGTGCTGACCACGGCACGGGTGACGCCCAGTTTCTGGCTCAAAGCGTTGTCAGACGGGATGGAGCAGCGCTCCTTCACTTTGTCAAGTAGGTCGGCTGTCGCAGTCATGTTAGGCATCCGGTTGACATGGCGTTAAGTGGCCACTATACATGCGCCCGTGTTTGGCGATTGACTAACACGCCCGCCAGCCGGTCCCCCTAGGCCG
>NZ_QAIW01000313.1:0-1995 GCF_003061285.1 Stenotrophomonas sp. HMWF003
ACGCCTCCCGGTAGGTACCGACCGTTGGTCGGTACGGGGCGCGCTCCTCACGTTTCCTCCCGCGATCCGCCCGTTTCCACCGACCAACGGTCGGTGGCCCCCCGGCGCTGCCCCACATTCACAATTTGCTACAGACCCCGGTTTAGGCTGGAAATACGTGTTGCGCGGCGA
This sequence comes from Stenotrophomonas sp. HMWF003, assembly GCF_003061285.1. NCBI lineage: Bacteria > Pseudomonadati > Pseudomonadota > Gammaproteobacteria > Lysobacterales > Lysobacteraceae > Stenotrophomonas > Stenotrophomonas sp. HMWF003. The sequence continues at coordinate 172 of NZ_QAIW01000313.1, forward strand.
TGGATGACAAACCCGGCAACTTTCGGCACTGTCGTGTGGTCTGATCCGCACGCAGTCTCCCCCTTGGCAAGGTGCCATGAGCAAGTTGATGAAATTCAAAGCCCCCGCATTCCTGATGGCCCTGGCGCTCACCGCGCCGCTGGCACTGGCCGCCTATGCCGATTCGCCGGCGCTGCCGTCGGCGGCCACGGCCGACCAGGTGACAACCTCCAAGCTGGTGTACGGGCTGCTTTCGGACAGCCGCTATGCCTACCGTCCGCGCGCGCTGGACGCGGCCACCTCCAAGGATGTGTTCAAGCGGTACCTGGAGGCGTTGGACGGCAGCAAGCAGTTCTTCACCCAGGCCGACATCACCCGGTTCGCGCCGTTCGAGGCGAACATCGCCACCGCCATCCGCGGCGGCGAGCTGGAGCCGGCGTTCCAGGTGTTTGCGGTGTACAAGCAGCGCGTGGGCGAGCGGGTGGGGTATGCCCGCAAGCTGCTCAAGCAGGACTTTGATTTCAGCAGCGACGAGAAATTCGAGTACGACCGCAAGGACGTGCCGTGGGCGGCCAGCAATGCCGAACTGGACGACCTGTGGCGCAAGTCGGTCAAGAACGACTGGCTGCGCCTGAAGCTGGCCGGCAAGCAGCCGGCCGAGATCCGCAAGACGCTGGACAAGCGCTACGCGACGCTGGAAAAGTCGGTCAATGAGTTGAAGGGCGAGGACGTGTTCCAGTTCTTCCTCAACTCCTATACCAGCGCGGTGGATCCGCACACCGACTACTTCACCCCGCGCACCGCCGAGAACTTCAACCAGGCCATGTCGCTGTCGCTGGAAGGCATCGGCGCGCAGCTGCAGCGCCAGGACGACATGGTGGTGATCCGCGAGGTCATCGCCGGCGGTCCGGTGGCGGTCAACGGCACGCTCAAGGCGGGCGACCGCATCGTCGGCGTCGGCCAAGGCAAGTCCGGGCCGATCGAGGATGTGATCGGCTGGCGTATCGATGACGTGGTGGCCAAGATCCGCGGCAAGGCCGACACCCAGGTGCGGCTGGAATTCATTCCGGCCGAGGAAGGCGTCGACGGCAAGCACCACACGCTGGTGCTGACCCGCCAGAAGGTGCGCCTGGCCGAGCAGGCCGCCAAGGGCGAAACGCTGACCATTCCAGCCAAGGGCGGGGAACCGGCGCGCAAGGTGGGCGTGATCAAGCTGCCCACCTTCTACCAGGATTTCGAAGGCCGTCGCCGCAATGCCACCGACTATGCGTCCGCTACGCGTGACGTGGCCAAGCTGCTGGCCGGCTTCAAGACCGACAAGCTCGACGGCGTGGTGCTGGACCTGCGCAACAACGGCGGTGGCTCGCTGGACGAGGCGATCGAACTGACCGGCCTGTTCATCGAGCAGGGCCCGGTGGTGCAGGTGCGCGAGTCCGGTGGCCGGGTGACCGTCAACAGCGACCGCAGCGAAGCGGTGGCGTGGGATGGTCCGCTGGCGGTACTGATCAACCGCGGTTCGGCCTCGGCGTCGGAGATCTTCGCCGGCGCCATCCAGGACTACGGCCGTGGCCTGGTGATCGGTGAGACCACCTTCGGCAAGGGCACCGTGCAGAACATCGTGGACCTGGATCGCTGGCCCACCGGGGAAGCGCAGCGCTACGGGCAGGTCAAGCTGACCATCGCGCAGTTCTTCCGCGTCAGCGGCAGCAGCACCCAGCACAAGGGCGTGGTGCCCGACCTGGCCTTCCCGGCCAGCGTGGACGCCAGCGAGTACGGCGAAAGCACCTACGACAACGCGCTGCCGTGGACCCGCATCGCCTCGGTGCCGCACACCCAGTACGGCAA
>NZ_QAIW01000313.1:2021-3005 GCF_003061285.1 Stenotrophomonas sp. HMWF003
GACAAGGAGTTCCAGTGGTGGAACGAGGACGTCGAGCAGTTCCGCGCCGAGAAGGCCAAGAAGTACATCTCGCTCAACGAGGCCGAGCGTCGCGCCGAGCGTGAGAAGCAGGACAAGCAGCGGGTGGATCGCCAGGTGATCCGCAAGCAGCTGGGCCTGGATCTGGACCCGCTGGCCGATGACAGCAATGACGACGGCCTGACCGGCAACGAGCGTGACATCGTCAAGGATGCCGCCCGTGAGAAGGCCGCCGAAAAGCGCCCGGACCCGCTGCTGCGCGAATCGGCCGCGATCCTGGCCGACGCGGTGAACCTGCTGGAGACCGACCGCCCGCTGTCGGCCCAGGTGCTGCCGCAGTCCACCGGCGTGGGCCGCTGGGCGGACTGAGGGCGGTCACCGCCCCCGCCTCGGGGGCATGAACCGAAAGCAACGAAGGGTCGGCCAGTGTGCCGGCCCTTCGCCGTTTAGACCCGGCACATACGCCGGGGTGGCTATGCTGGGCGCAGTCTGTCCCTGCAGGAGCGCGCATGCGCCTGTCCCACGTAATCCCGGCGGGCCTGCTGGCCGTGTCGCTCACCGCGTGCGGCGGCCGCGCCGCCGACAGCACCCTGATCCGCGAATCCTTCGATTCCGGCGACACCTATTCGCGCACCGTGCCCGGTGCCCCGGCGCAGGCCTGCGAGGCGGCGCGCCGTACCCTGCTCAGCCAGGGCTATGCGATCGCGCGGGCCGACACGGCGGCGGTGGAGGGCAACAAGAACTTCCAGCCGCGCGACGAGGAGCACGAACAGCTGGTGCTGCGGATTTCCTGCGCGCCGCGCGGCGACCAGGCGCTGGTGTTCGTCAGTGCGGTGCAGGACCGTTACGCGTTGAAGAAGAGCCCGACCTCCGCCAGTGTCGGCGTGGGCGCGCTGGGCTCGGTGTCGCTGCCGTTCGGCAGCAACGACGACTCGCTGGTGAAGGTGGCCAGCAGCACCGTGCAGG
>NZ_QAIW01000030.1:0-9984 GCF_003061285.1 Stenotrophomonas sp. HMWF003
AGCTTGGACGGATCTCAGGCTGGGGAGTGCCCTATACCGTAGTGCTTTGCCCGCCAATGGACGCCGTGTCGGCAGGGCAAGGGTAGGAGAGTCATGCTACGTAGGAAAACGCTTCTTGGACGCGAGCTGGCGTCCGTGTACGGAAGCCCCCGACCTATTTGATCGCCTGACTCGAAATTTCTCAACACCAGCAATGGATAGCCTTGGTAAGTAATCTACTATCGAGGTTGGGGGCCATCCCAACAACACCAACGTGACTGCAGGGCCGCCCATGCGGCCCGGCGGGCATTGCCTGATGTTGGTCCAGTGGGGCGCGCAGGGCTTGGCTGACGCGTGCTAGTCCCGTCTCGCGACGAATCCGCGGGCGGCACTACCCAGCGCTACCAGCGGATGAACCAGCCCCTTCCGACGTCCTCAATCTTGATGTCCTTGGATGCGATGAGCGGCTCAATGAATTGTCGAACCGCTCTCAGATCAGGGGTCGGCTTCCCTGAGGGCATCGTGGCTTTGCTGAAGAACCAGTTCCCTGAGACCACAATTTCGGAGACTGCCTTACGTCGATGAGGGAGGATTGGTGGATCCACCCTCCTTGGATGGGATAGATCCTCTGGTTCACTAGCGTAGATGTAGTTTTCCGGTTGGCCATGTCGACGCGTTCAGCAACTATGGTTAGTTGGTTCTGTCTTGTCTTCGCAGCAGCGACTTCGTGTCGTCATCGCTACATACTGACTTGGTGGGAATGCGCCTGATGAACCGTCTCAATTACCCCTGGACGGAAGCTTCGCTTTCGGATGCAAACGCGTTTGATTTCAATGTCGGTGATCCTGAGCTTCTCGCCAACGAGGCCTCCGCGCATCGTCTCGGTGATCTTTTTATAGCGGAGGATAGGAGTACCGACGAGCAGAGCAACTCTTCGCGAAGTCGCGTACTCCGGATGGTGGCTTCAGCTTTGCAGCTCCACCAGAGGCTGGACCTACCCAAGACCCCTTACAGTGCAATGATGGAGTTCGGTGATCGGCGGACAGCTATTGGATCCGATTGGAAGGGGTGTGGCGCAGTCCTGGATGAGTTGGGGAGACGGTCGCCCAATCCTGTGATCTGCGCTCGGCTTTTGGATCTCGCCTGGCTGGTCGAGCGGAGCCGTGTTGATGCTGGTAGAGCGGCCGTGCTTGCCTATGTTCGGGTAGCAGATGGGATGCTTACCCGAGAGCTTAGGCATCGGGATTATGATTCGGATCATCGTCCCATTAGCGAGGTCAAAAGTACGCTTCGCAGAGGGCTTCAGATCTGTGAACTGCTGCGCCTGCGCGAGGACGACTCCAATTTCATGGCGCTTAGAACTTTCTGCTTGGCGTCTGCCGATCAGTTTGAGTCTGAGGGCGACAGCCAAGGGCTGTTGGCCATGATGAACCTCGCCTTGGACTACGAGTTGGATCTGCCGGAGCGTTGTGCACCTCGTATGGAGGTAGCTGCACGCGGGTTCAGTTCTGGAACCGACCCTCATTCTGTTTGCGATGCGCTTGTTGGTGCGGGTCGCGCGTGGCGCCGTGCGCAGGACACTGCCAACTACGAGAAATGCATGCTTGAAGCGAGCTGCCGTATGGCTGAGCATGGAAGGGCACTGGGCGGAAATTTGAGTGGGTCACACTTCGTACAGCAGGCCATTGACTTGCTGCGGGGTCTGTCTTCGCCTGATGCCAAGGCCTCCAAGCGCGAGCTTCGCATAGAGTTGATTCGGCTTCAGTCCGCTGCAGAGGATGAGTTCGGTACCTTCGAGTACTCGTTTGATCTGAGCGAGTTGGTCAAGGCTGTAAAGGATCGGACTCAGGGTCTCTCGATTGAGGAGGCTCTGTTCTTGCTTGCTGCTATCCACCGGCCCCGGCCTACTTCGGTCATTGAGGAAGAGGCAATGGAAGGGATGCGGAAGCATCCATTAGGGTCATTGTTCGGTGTTCAGCAGCACGATTCCGATGGCCATGTTCGATTCCGTTCTCCGGGAACGGACATGCGAAAAATTGACCCTGCCGCATTGGAGCATGCTATCGCGAGGCAGGAGGGGATCTACCGAGAGACTGTAGTGCGGGGTCAGATCGCTGTCGTCGTATACCAGTTGGCCAGCGAGCACTCAGTAACACTTGACGAGGTCTTTCCTCTCTGCCGGGAAAGCCCATTCGTTCCTCCTGATCTCACGGAGACCTTTTCCAAGGGCATTCTGGCGTTTCTGCATGGTGATATGACGTCCGCCATGTTCATCCTGACTCCGCTGCTGGAGGCCTCGCTGGTCTATGTCCTGAAAGGACATGACGTCGATGTTGTTCGTCACGATGAGGATTCTGGAACCCAAGAGGACATGAGCATTACGCAGTTGTACAAGAATCATCGCGGTGAGCTAGAGGCCATCTTCAGCGCGTCCGTGGTTGATGACATCGAGCGAGTGTTTCTTGCTCGATCCGGCCCGGGGCTTCGCCACGCCATCGCGCACGGAACGACAAGCGATGGCCAAGCCTACTCCGGTGATTCCATCTATGCTTGCTGGCTGATGTGGCATCTTTGCCTGGTCCCACTCTTCAAAGAACGCTTTGAAGCTCGTGGCAGAGGCTCTGAGGCGGATGCTACAGATTGAGGCCTTCATACCGAGTGTTTCAGATCTAGAAGAGCTGCCCCTGGGGAGACTTTTCCTGAGGCGGTTGAAAGAGATGGGTGGCCAGCGCTGGCAGCCTGGTGAATCCGAGCTCACGATGCTTCTTCTCAAATCGCTTGCGGATCAGGTCGGCCACCGGGCCCGTTCCGGACATCCTGGTGCCGAAGCTGGCGTCGTACTCCTTTCCGCCATGCATCTGCCGCATCAAACTAAGCACGTGCTCGGCTCGATCCGGGTAGTGCAGCTCGAGCCACTCTCTCCAGATGTCCTTGATCTCGTTGGGCAGTCTGAGCAGCACGTAGCCGGCGGCCTTCGCGCCATGCTCGTATGCGGCCTGAAGGATTGCTTCGAGGTCCTGGTCGGTGATCATGGGGATGACGGGCGCGATCAGAACGCCTACCGGCACTCCTGCCTCCTGCAGCTGTTTCATTGCCCGCAGCCTGGCGTGGGGAGCGGCGGCTCGTGGCTCGAGTTTTGCCGATAGCTTCCTATCGAGCGTGGTGACCGAGAAGTAGACCGTTACCAGCCGATCTTTGGCCATCGAGGCCAGCAAGTCGATGTCCTTGGTGATCAGAGCGCTCTTGGTGACGAAGCTCACCGGATGCTTTGCGTCAGCAAGCACCTCCAGGCATTGGCGTGTAATTTGATAGTTCCTTTCTATCGGCTGATAGCCGTCGGTGTTGATCCCCAACGCAATTGGGGCGCACTTGTAGTTCGACTTGCTGATCTCTGCTCGGAGTCGTTCAGGCGCGTTCGTCTTTGCAAACAGGCGCGTCTCGAAGTCCAAGCCAGGTGAGAGGCTGAGATAGGAATGAGAAGGGCGTGCAAAGCAGTAGACGCACCCATGCTCGCACCCGCGGTACGGATTGACCGACGCGCTGAAGCCGACGTCGGGCGACGAGTTGCGGCTGATGACCGTCCGCGCTCGCTCTTCCTGTACCTGAGTTCGCAATCGCGGCTCGTCTTCCATCCCCTGATAGACGGACTCCCAGCCATCATCGACCCCTACGGTTGCTGTGGTATCGAAGCGGCTTGGGACGCAAGATGCGGCACCTCTACCTTTGATGGGAACTTGTGCCTTTCGAGCATCCTGTTCCATATCGCCAACCCAGGAAGGACAGGCAGTTAGTATTATTGCTAATCACAGGTACTGCAACACCAGGAGATTCAGTTAGCTGTAGGCCACCCTTGGATCTGCAGAGTAGGTTCTTCCCAGGCTTATCCACAGCTATGACGTGCGGAAGACCTTCATTGGGAGCGTTCGCCGGCGAGTGACTTCGCCTCAGCTAGGAAGGTTTGCATCATTGCACGCGATCGGCGTGTTGCTGCGGGCAGGGGAATGCCCAGCTGTGCGCATAGCGACGTCGCGTACGCCATCTGTGCACCGGTGGGCGGCTTGATGTCCCAATCGGTGAGTTGAGGGATGAGCTTTGACAGCTCTTCGGCAAGGCGGTACTCGAAGCTTCTGGCCTGCCCCTCCTCTTCCTGCATTCGACGCACTTGCCTGACGACTTGCTCCCTGCCCAAGGGCGAGAAGGGGAGTTCAAGAGTGAACTCCAATTCCGGACATACGAGATAAAAGTTCATGAGTAAGACGCCCAGTACTTATAGGTAGACTACCTTTAGAGGCGTAGTCTTTAAAGTACTGGAACCACAAGCTTCTTCGTATGGTCGAGCATACGAATCAAGCAAAACTTGCAGATGTGATCCGTGCGCATCGCGTTGCTCTGGGGCTCAGCCAGGAGGGCTTTGCCGATCACATCGAGATGCATCGCGCCTACTACAGCAAGATCGAACGCGGCGAGAAGAACGTCACTCTCGCCACTTTGGAGCGCGTGGCCGATGGGTTGGGCACGTCGATGTCTGCCTTGTTACTCGCTGCAGAGCTCTGACTCTCCTTGCAATACACGAACGTTGACTAACTCGTTCTGGAACGACGAGTTGGTCGCGGCTTTGCACGCATTTCCTTCCACCCCATGTGTTCACTGTTTCCGCCTTAATTGATTGATCTATAAGCCTTTATTCAATGAACAATTAGGGGGTATTGATACCGTGCTCGCAGCCGCGGTACGGGTTCACCGATTGGCTGAAGCCCACGTCCGGCGACTTATTGCGGCTGATGATGCTGCGCGCGGTCTCGGCCCGCACTTCGGTGCGCAGGCGCGGCGCGAGAAACTCCTCGCTCTCCTCGGCGTCCCAGCCATCGTGCACGGCTTCGCTGACGGTGACCTCGAAGCGGCCCGCCAGGTGGGTGGTGGAACCTCGGCCTTTGATCGCGATACCCATCGGTCGAGGCTATCGCCGGGGTGTCTCAGTGGCTGCGACGGCAGGGTGGGGAAGCATGTGCGGTAACCCACGGATCGGGATTAGTAGTATTGCTAACCACAGCCTTGTGTCAACCGGCAAAGCCTTGCGGCCATTGGGTTCTGGCCGAAATCGGCGGAATTGGTCCCCATACTTGTCCACAGGCCAGAATCGGACATCGCCGCTGGGCCGGCACCGGCCATTACAGGGCCGTCAGGGGGCCAATTGCGCCAGGTAGCCCTTCACCGTGGCGTCCAGCCCGGCGTACAGGGCTTCGCTGATCAGCGCATGTCCGATGGACACTTCCAGGACGTCCGGCACCGCCGCCAGGAAAGCGCGCAGGTTGTCCTGCGAGAGGTCGTGCCCGGCGTTCACGCCCAAGCCGGCGGCCTGCGCACGGCGGGCAGCGTCGGCGAACAGGGCCAGCATGGCCCGGGCATCGCCGGCCGCGTGTGCTTCGGCGTAGGGGCCGGTGTAGAGCTCGATGCGGTCGGCACCGATCACGGCGGCCTGGGCCAGGTCCGGGTTGCCGGCATCCACGAACAGGCTGACCCGGCAGCCATGGGATTTCAGTTCGGCGATCAGCGGGCGCAGCCGCGCTGCATCGCGGCCGAAGTCGAAGCCGTGGTCGGAGGTGAGCTGCCCGTCGCCATCGGGCACCAGGGTGGCCTGCGCTGGACGGGTCTGCGCGCACAGCGGCAGCAGCCCCGGGTAGCCCTCGCGTGGCGGCGCGAACGGGTTGCCCTCGATGTTGAATTCCACGCCACGTGCCGTGGTCAGCGCTGACAGCGCCAGCACGTCCTCGGCATGGATGTGGCGGCGGTCCGGGCGCGGGTGCACGGTGATGCCATGCGCGCCGGCGTGCAGGCAGGCACGGGCGGCCTGCAGCACGTCCGGGTCGGTGCCGCCGCGCGAGTTGCGCAGGACGGCGATCTTGTTGACGTTGACGCTGAGCTGGGTCATGGCACTACAGGGGGTCGGAGTCTTCTTCGACGAGCTGGCGACGGGCCTGGGCCTGTTCGCGCAGCCGGCGCAGTTCGGTGGGATCGATCACGCTGGAGATGTCGCGCTGGAGGTTGCCGAAGCGCGCCACGTACATCCCGCGCACCCACGCCAGCAGAAACACCAGCGCACCGAACAGGGCGAGCATCATCAGCGACATCTGGGGCACCTTCAGTGCCAGGGCGAAGCAGCCCAGCGCAAGCAGCAGGAACAGCCAATGCATCGTCATTCTCCCCGTTGACCGCGCCAGTGTAGCGCCGCCGGCCCGTGCGGTTCCACGTGCGCGGTCACAACAGCGGCGAGGCCAGCCGCGCGAATGCTTCCGGTACCCGGTGCCGCCACAGGGAGCGGCTGCGGTCGTTGTGCACGCGCACCGAGGCATCGAACTCGGCCGCCAGGATGCGCTCCAGCGCCGCCACCCGGTCGGCGTCCACGAACATCATCGACAGCTCGAAGTTGAGCCGGAAGCTACGGTGGTCGAAGTTGGCGCTGCCCACGATGCAGACGTCGTGGTCGGCAATGAAGGCCTTGGTGTGCAGCATGCGCGGGCCGTATTCGTAGATCTTCACCCCGGCCTGCAGCAGTTCGTCGAAATAGGAGCGCGCGGCCTGGGTGACGAACCAGGAATCGCTCATCTTCGGCACCAGCAGACTCACATCCAGGCCGCCCAGTGCGGCCGAGGTCAGCGCCATGCGCGCGGCCTCGCCGGGCACGAAGTAGGGTGTCACCAGCCAGACCCGCTCGCGCGCCTCGTGGATGGCGGCCACTTGCAGGCGGTGGATGGTCTCCCAGGCCGAGTCGGGGCCGGACACCAGCACCTGCGCATCGATGCTGCCGTCGGCGCGGCTGGGCATGTCGTTGGGCCACAGCTGGGCGATGGCGAAGCGCTCGGGCGGCTGCGCGGTGGCGTAGATCCAGTCTTCGATGAAGACCAGCTGCAGGCTGCGCACGACGTGGCCCGTCAGCCGCATGTGCAGGTCGCGGTAGGCATCGGGGCGGCGGCGTTCGTCTTCTTCGTCGGTGATGTTGATCCCGCCGGTGAACGCCGTGCGCCCATCGATCACCACCAGCTTGCGGTGGGTGCGCATGTTCAACCAGGGGCGCTTGAACGGCTTGAGCAGCTGACGCGGATGGAACCACGCCACTTCACCACCGGCATCCCGCAGCGGCTGCAGGAAGCGCCTGCGGAGGGCCGAGGACCCCACCGCATCCAGCAGCAGTCGTACCCGCACGCCCTCGCGGGCGCGCTCGACCAGGGCGTCGCGCAGCGCGGTGCCGGCATGGTCGGGGTTGAAGATGTAGTACTCCACGTGCACGTGGTCGCGCGCCTGCGCGATGGCGGCCAACAGTGCGGTGTAGGTAGCCGCGCCATCCACCAGCCACTCCACCTCGGTGGCCGAGGTGGGCGCCAGGCCGGTCGTGGCCTGGGCGATCTTGGCCAGTTCGGTGCAGTCCGCGTCGGGCGGGCACACGCTGCTGTAGTGCTCCATGCCCGAGCGCGCGCGACCGCGGCGCAGGCGCTGCCGCTTCACCTTCTGCGGGCCCAGCAGGTAGTAGATGAACAACCCCAGGTAGGGCAGGGCGGCCAGCGACAGGATCCAGCTCAGCGTGGCCACCGGCTCGCGTTTCTGCAGCATGATCCAGCCGGTCAGCCACAGCAGGTAGAGGATGTAGGCCGCCACCAGCAGGGGACGGAGGTGCGGGATGGCGTCGAGCCAGGCCGCAAGGGCAGGGTAGGTGGCGAGCATGGGCGGATGATAGCGGGCCGCGTGCGTTGCGCGCGTACCCGGCGCGGCGGACGGCAGCCGCCCATAAAAAAACGCCCCTGTCTCCAGGGGTGTTTTCCAGTCGCGTCATGACTGCGTCGTGCGATTTACTGCTGTACGAAGCCGATCTTCTTCATCTGAGCGTTCTTCGCGGCGGCCAATACCTTGGCCATCACGTCGTACTCAGAGTCCGGGCTGGCGTCGATGCGCAGTTCCGGCTGGTTCGTCGGGTCCTTCTGGACCTCCTGTTCCATCCGCTGCTGCAACTCGCCGGTCGCTACCGGGCTGTTGTTCCACGAGACCTGGTTGCTGGCGTCGATCTTGAGTTCGATCGGCGGCGGCGGCTCGACCAGCTGCGGCGGTGGGTTGAGCACGCGCTGCGGCAGGTCCACGGCGATCGGGTACGTCATGATCGGCGCGGTGACGATGAAGATGATCAGCAGCACCAGCATCACGTCCACGAGGGGCGTGACGTTGATGTCGGCCATGGGGCCCTTGTTACCACCAGTACTGAACGCCATGGCTTACTGCCCCTTCTCTTTGGTGGCAACGAAGCCAACGTCGAGCATGCCCTGCTCCTGCGCAATCTTGGTCATCTCGTTGATGACACGCATCTTGGTGGTGCGGTCACCACGCAGATTGAGCGGGGGCTGCGGGGTCTGCTGGGCGGCGGTCGACAAGCGCGACTCGAGCGTCTGCTTGTTGATTTCCTCGTCGTTCCAGTAGATCGAGCCGTCTTCCTTGACTGCCAGGGTGATCGGGCCCGAACGCTTCTCAGCGTCTTCCGGGTTCTGCACCAGGTTGGCCTCCGGCAGATCCACCTTGACCTTGTGGGACATCAGGGGCGCCGTGATGATGAAGATGATCAGCAGCACCAGCATCACGTCCACGAGGGGCGTAACGTTGATGTCGGCCATGGGGCCGCCGCTGTTACCACTACTGAAAGCCATAACGGGCTCCGTCTAGATCGTGTTGACTACGTTCTCGCCAGGTAAAGCGCGTCGCAATTAGCGAACGCGCGAACCGGTGGCGAAGAAGTCGTGCAGGTCGTGAGCGAACGTATCGAACTTGCTGATCGTGGCGCTGTTGATCTTGCTGAAGAAGTTGAAGGCGAACACGGCCGGGATAGCCACGAACAGACCGATGGCGGTCATGATCAGTGCTTCACCCACCGGGCCTGCAACGGCGTCGATCGAGGCGGAACCGGTGGCACCGATCTTGATCAGCGCGCCGTAGATGCCCCACACGGTACCCAGCAGACCGACGAACGGAGCGGTTGCACCGACGGTGGCCAGCAGGGTCATGCCCGACTGCAGGTTGTTGCTTTCGCGGGTCACGGCCTGACGCAGGGCGCGATCGACGAACTCCGAACGGCTCAGGTTCTCACCCAGGCCACCGGTTGCGCCGCCTTCGGCACGCTGGTGGTGGGCAGCTGCCTGGGCAGCGTCCAGAGCGATCTTCGAGAACGGCTCGGAAGCCGGCTGCTCTTCCATCGCACGGATGGCGTCCTGGGCGTTCGGGGTATCCCAGAACAGGCTCACGACCTTGTCGGCAGCGCTCTTCAGGCGGGTAGCACGGAAGATGTTGATGACGGTCCAGTACCAGGACATGGCCGACATGATGATCAGGGTCAGCAGCACGACCCAGGAGACGGCGAAATCACCCGGCTTGGTGGTCATTTCGTGGATCAGATGCTCGAAGCCCATCTGCGAGAGGGCATTCGACGGGTTGCCCCCGGCAGCAGCGGCGATGAAGAGTTCCTGCAGCATGACGCTTACCTTTGTTGTGTGTGGTGATGAATGGTGTAGCTGTAAACGACCGACGGAGCGGTGGCCGGCGGGCCACCGGCGACCATCAGTTCAGCGCAAAGTTGACCGGGACGCGAACGCGACCTGCGACCTTCTTCCCGCCCGACTCCGCAGAACGGAAGCTCCACTTGCGAGCTGCTTCCATTGCGGCGCGGTCGAGGTCACGGTTACGGCTGGACCGTTCGACCGACACATTGGTGACGTTGCCATTGGCGTCGACATCAATGATCAGGATGACTTCACCCTGGATACCTGCACGGAATGCGGCCGGCGGGTAACGCGGGGGGTTCATGTTCTTCGAGGAGATATCGACACTTGCCTCGATCGTGCTCGGCGGCGCGGGCGGCGACGGCGGGCTCGGCGGGGTGACGATGTCGTTGGCGCGCGGTTCCGGCACGTCGACCACGGGGGCCTGCGGCGGTGGCGGCACCGGCGCAGGCCCCCGTGGTCGACGTGCCGGAAC
>NZ_QAIW01000314.1:0-5917 GCF_003061285.1 Stenotrophomonas sp. HMWF003
AGCCGGAAGCACGCGCCACCGGCCGGCACCGACACGTATTCCAGGTTGGCCTGGTTGGCCTTGCACAGCTCGCGGGCGATATACAGGCCCAGCCCGGTGCCGTGCTCGGAGGTGGTGAAGAACGGGCGGAACAGCTGGTTGGCCACCGATTCGGGGATGCCGGGGCCGCGGTCCATCACGTCGATGACGGCGGCGCGTTCCTGGCGCGCCACGCGCAGCCGAACCCGTGCCGGTTCCTGGCCGACGCGACCGTACTTGAGGGCGTTGTGCACCAGCACGGTGAGGATCTGGTGCAGGTGGCGCGGGTCGACCAGGGCGTGCACCGAGGTTTCGGTGATGATCGGCTCGATGCTGTCGGTTTCCAGGGTGATGCCCTGTTTGTACTCCAGCACGAAGCGGCGTACGAACGCGGCCAGGTCCAGATTTTCCGGGTTGGCGCGTTCGCGCCGGGCCAGGCCGAGCACGCTTTCGACGATGCCGTTGGTGCGCTGGCACTGCTGGTGGATGATCTGCAGCAGGCGGCGGTCGGTGTCGCCGATGGCGGTGGATTCTTCCAGCAGCTGGGCGGCGTAGTTGATCGCCGCCAGCGGGTTGCGGATTTCGTGCGCCAGGCTGGCCGAGAAGCGCCCCATCGCCGACAACGTCAGCGATTCGGCGCGCCGCGAGACCACGGTGGAGTCGTCCAGGAACACCAGGGTGAGGTCGCTGCCGGCCAGCAGGCGGGCAAACCGCGGCTGCACTTCGGGCTGGTCCGGGGACAGCTGCAGCGGCGTCTCTTCGTTGGTCCAACCGTTGCGCCAGCGCAGCAGGCGGCGGCTCAGGTCCGGCGCGGCGCTGCCCAGTTCGAGCCGGCCGCTGCCGCCGTTGCCATCGGCGTCGCCGATCAGGGTGGAGGCCGCTTCGTTGGCCAGCGTGATGCGGTTGGCGCCGTCCACCACCAGCACGCCGGTGCGCATGCGGCGGATGATCAACTCGTTGATCTCGAACAGGTTGGCCACTTCGTCGCCGCGCTGGTTGGCCAGCTGCTGGTTGCGGCGCGCACGGTTGCCGACCTGGTAGCTGACGAAGGCCAGGGCCAGGTAGCTGGTGATGAACATGGCCAGCTCGGCCAGGGTGCGGGTGGGGTCGCCGCCTTCCAGCAGCTTCCAGACGTACTCCCCGGCGGTGGCGGCGCTGGCGGCCGCCGCGAGGCCCATGCCCAGGCTGAGCGGCAGCAGGGTGGCGGCCGCGGCGATGTTGAACAGCAGCGTCATCGAGATGCCGGCGCTGGCACCGGGCAGGGCGTGGGCGAGCAGGGTGGCGGCAATGATGTCCACCGCCACGCCGGCCACGACGATGCGGTGCAGCCAGCGCTCGCTGCGGCCCACCAGAAGGATCAGCAGCGCCAGGCCCAGGTAGATGCCGCTGACCCAGAACGCCAGGCGCGGATGGTCGGCCTCGCCAACGAGGGTATTGAGCGGGCTGAACAGCAGCGCGGCGATCACGGCGGTGATCAGCAGGCGATACAGCGCGAAAAAGTACAGCTCCCGCTTCGGTATCGATTCGATGCGGTCGATCAATGAAGCACTGGGTGACACGCCGGAACTCCCCTTCTGGCTGCCCTGGTAACGCCGAGCCAGGCTCGACGGCGTTTCAACGGCCTGGGCCGGCCCGTAGAGGGATCAGTATAGGCACGCCACCCCCTGAAGGGGCCTGCCAATCGCCCGATGCCGCGCAATCGGGCTGTCTCCGACCCGGCCGCGGTCCGGCAGGCCGGCCGCAACTGCCTGAATGACGGTGGAAATCTGTCTGGCCCTGCGGCGCCGGCTCGCGTGTCTTTGCGCCTGCGCGCCGGCTCGTCCACAATAGTGGGCCCGCCGCGGTCCGTGCCGGTGCCCCGTGAGGGAGCCTTGGAGATGCGTGCGGTCGTTCCTATTCCCACGGTGACGCATGAATTTCCACGAATACCAGTCAAAACAACTGCTTGCCGAGTACGGCATCCCGGTCCCGGCCGGCAAGGTCGCCGCTACCCCGGACGAAGCAGTCGAAGCTGCCCAGTCGCTGGGCCAGGGCCCCTGGATGGTCAAGGCGCAGATCCATGCTGGCGGTCGCGGCAAGGCAGGCGGCGTCAAGTTCTGCAAGACCACCGACGATGTGAAGGCCGCTGCGGCCAAGATGCTCGGCACCAAGATGGCCACCTACCAGACCGCCGGCGTCGAGCTGCCGGTCAACCTGGTGCTGGTGACCACCGCCGGCGAGATCGTCAAGGAACTGTACCTGTCGGTGCTGGTTGACCGTGGCACCAAGACCATCACCTACATCGCTTCTTCGGAAGGCGGCGTGGAGATCGAGCAGGTTGCCGCTGAAACCCCCGAGCTGATCCACTCGCTCAACGTCGACTTCGTTGAAGGCGTGCAGGGTTACCACGGCCGTGATTTCGGCTTCAAGCTGGGCCTGACCGCCAAGCAGGCCGGCCAGTTCGCCAGCATCATGGTGAACCTGTACCGCCTGTTCAATGAAAAGGACCTGGCGCTGGTTGAAATCAACCCGCTGGCCATCCTGGACGACGGCAACCTGTACGCGCTGGACGGCAAGTTCGACAGCGACGACAACGCCGCGTTCCGTCAGAAGGCCCTGGTCGCCATGCGCGACAAGACCCAGGAAGACGAAACCGAAGTGACCGCTTCGGAGCTGGACATCAACTACGTCACCATGGACGGCAACATCGGCTGCATGGTCAACGGCGCAGGCCTGGCCATGGCCACCATGGACGTCATCAAGCTCAACGGCGGCGAGCCGGCGAACTTCCTGGACGTGGGCGGCGGTGCCAACAAGCAGCGCGTAATCGAAGCGTTCAAGCTGATCCTGTCCTCGGACAAGGTCGAAGGCATCTTCGTCAACATCTTCGGCGGCATCGTCCGTTGCGACATGATTGCCGAAGGCATCATCGCTGCCGTGAAGGAAGTGGGCGTCAAGGTGCCGGTCGTGGTGCGCCTGGAAGGCACCAACGTGGAAGAAGGCAAGCAGCTGCTGCGTGACAGCGGCATGGCCATCATCCCGGCCGACAACATCAACGACGGTGCCAAGAAGGTCGTCGCTGCTGTCAAAGCCGCCGCCTGATCCGACACCGAAGGAAATCCAATGTCAGTTTTGATCAACAAGAACACCAAGGTGATCGTGCAGGGCTTCACCGGCCAGCAGGGTACCTTCCACGCCACTCAGATGATCGAGTACGGCACCCAGGTAGTTGGCGGCGTGACCCCCGGCAAGGGCGGCACCACCCACATCGACCTGCCGGTCTTCAACACCGTTGCCGACGCCGTGTCGGCCACCGGTGCTGACGCGTCGGTCATCTACGTGCCGCCGCCGTACGCGGCCGATGCGATCCTGGAAGCCGCAGCTGCCGGTATCAAGGTCATCGTGTGCATCACCGAAGGCATCCCGGTGCTGGACATGCTGCGCGTCAAGAACGTGCTGACCCGTGCCCATCCGGACACCGTGCTGGTCGGTCCGAACTGCCCCGGCGTCATCACCCCGGGCGAGTGCAAGATCGGCATCATGCCGGGCCACATCCACATGCCGGGCAAGATCGGCATCGTGTCGCGCTCGGGCACCCTGACCTATGAAGCGGTCAAGCAGACCACCGAAGTCGGCCTGGGCCAGTCCACCTGCATCGGCATCGGCGGTGACCCGATCAACGGCCTGAACTTCGTCGACTGCCTGAAGCTGTTCAACGAAGATCCGCAGACCCTGGGCATCATCATGGTCGGCGAAATCGGCGGCGACGCTGAAGAAGCCGGTGCCGAGTACATCAAGAACCACGTGAAGAAGCCGGTCGTCGGTTTCATCGCCGGTGCGTCGGCTCCGGCCGGCAAGCGCATGGGCCACGCCGGTGCGATCGCCTCGGGCGGCAAGGGCACCGCGGAAGGCAAGTTCGCCGCCATGGAAGCGGCCGGTGTTGTCACCGTCCGTTCGCCGGGCGACCTGGGCGCTGCCATCGCCAAGCTGGTGAAGTAAAACGCCGGCCGCCCCGCGGCCGACGTGTCGGTAGAGCTGACCGTTGGTAGAGCTGACCGTTGGTCAGCTGCGCGTAAAACCGACCATTGGTCAGCTACCAGAAAGGCCGCCTCCGGGCGGCCTTTCTGCGTTCTGGCGGTCGCCTGATCCTGCGATCAGCGCGTGCGTGGTTGCCGGGCAGAGCCCGGCACTACAATGGGCGTATTGCAACCACAGGCTGGACCTTCATGGCTTCGATCCGCATCGCGATGGCGCAGTTTGATTTCCCGGTAGGCGCCGTGGCGCAGAACACCGACAACATCATCGCGATGATTGCCGAGGCGCGCGATGAGTACGGCGCCGAACTGGTGGTGTTCCCGGAGCTGGCCATCAGCGGCTATCCGCCGGAAGACCTGCTGCTGCGTCCGGGCTTCCTGTACGACTGCGAGCAGGCGCTCAAGCGCATTGCCGCGGCCACGACCGGCATCGCCGCCGTGGTGGGCTGGCCGCAGGCCACCGGCTCGGTGGTGTACAACGCGGCCAGCGTGCTGCGCGATGGCAAGGTCGAGCACACCTACCGCAAGCGCGAGCTGCCCAACTACGCGGTGTTCGATGAGCGCCGCTACTTCGACGTGGACCCGGACGGCGGCAGCTGCGTGTTCGAGCTGAAGGGCGTGCCGGTGGGCGTGCTGGTCTGCGAGGACCTGTGGTTCGCCGAGCCGCTGGCCGACACCGTGCGCGAAGGCGCGCAGCTGGTGGTGGTGCCCAACGCCTCGCCGTACGAACGGGGCAAGCACGCCCAGCGCGATGCGCTGCTGGCCGAGCGCACCCGCGAGAGCGGGGCGGCGATCGCTTACCTCAACGTGGTCGGTGGCCAGGACGCGCTGGTGTTCGACGGCGCCTCGGTGGTGGCCGATGGCGATGGCACGGTGCACCCGGCTGCCGCCGCGTTCACCGACCAGTGGCTGGTGGTGGACTACGACGCCGACACCCGCCGCTTCCTGCCGCGCGAGTGGATCGACGACGGCGATGAAAGCATGGACGCGCTGGCCTGGCGCGCGGTCACCCGCGGGATTCAGGACTATTGCCGCAAGAACGGCTTCAAGAAGGTGTGGCTGGGCCTGTCCGGCGGCATCGATTCGGCGCTGGTGCTGGCCATGGCGGTGGATGCGCTGGGCGCGGACAACGTCACCGCCGTGCGGCTGCCGTCGCGCTACACCGCTGACATGTCCAACGACCTGGCGGCCGAGCAGTGCCGCGCGCTGGGCGTGAAACTGGACGCCGTTTCGATCGAGCCGGTGTTTGAAGGCCTGATGGCCGCGCTGGGCCCGATGTTCGAAGGCCAGGCCGCCGATGTGACCGAAGAGAATCTGCAGTCGCGCGCCCGCGGCGTGATCCTGATGGCGCTGTCGAACAAGTTCGGCGGGCTGCTGCTGACCACCGGCAACAAGAGCGAGTATGCGGTCGGCTACGCCACCATCTACGGCGACATGTGCGGTGGCTATGCCCCGCTGAAGGACCTGTACAAGACCGAGGTGTTCGGCCTGTCCAAGTGGCGCAATACGGTGGGCGGTGCGCCGGTGATCCCGCCGGCGGTGATCAGCCGCCCGCCCTCGGCCGAGCTGCGTGCCAACCAGACCGACCAGGATTCGCTGCCGGCCTACGACGTGCTGGACGGCATCCTGTACCGCTACGTGGACCAGGAGCAGTCGCGCGAGGAGATCGTGGCCGCCGGGTATGCCGCCGAGGTGGTGGACCGCGTGCTGCGCCTGGTGCGCACCAGCGAATGGAAGCGCCACCAGGCGGCGCCGGGCCCGAAGGTGTCGCGGCGCGCGTTCGGGCGGGAGCGGCGGTACCCGATCAGCAACGGGTACAAGGGCTGAGCCGGGGCGGCGCCGACCAGACGCCGCCCCGATCCGGTCAGCGCAGCGCGTCCTGCGGT
>NZ_QAIW01000314.1:5933-9638 GCF_003061285.1 Stenotrophomonas sp. HMWF003
AGCGTGTCGATGCCGTCGGAGGCGCGGGCGATGTCGGCCGCGCTGACGTTCCAGCCCGGCAGAGTCGCCCCCGGCAGGGTGCCCAGGCGCGCGTCGACGAAGGCCAGCACGTCCGCACTGGCCGCATGCAGGCTTTCGGAATGGGTGGCCGGGTAGCTGCGGAAGCGTAGCGGCTGCTGGTTGATGCCCAGCACCAGCCCGTACAGCAGCGCGCCCAGATAGGCCACATCCGTGTCTGCGCTGCCATGGGCGAGCAGCACGGGCTGGTCGAAGCCGCGCAGCGGCATGGCCAGGTAGCTGTCCAGGGTCGTGGTGATGCCCGGGAGGGTACTCAACGGCGTATGGAAGTATTCGGCCAGCGTGACCCCTTCCAGTTCACGGGTCAGCTCGGCCAGGCACAACTGCCGGGCCTGCGCCAGCCGTGCGCGGCCCACGTCGGTGAGCAGGTCGGCGATACGGGGGTCGGCCTGGATCAGCCCGTTGATCAGATAGGTCAGGTAGGCGGTACCCCCGGCGCCGAGTTGCTGGGTAGAGCCCGGTCCCAGGCCGCGGGTGGTCAGGTTGACCCAGGCCGGGGTGCCGGTGCCCACCGCGCCGCGGAAGTCGAGCGCCGGCCCGCCGAGCTCGGTGGCCACGCTGGCCGCATATACCGCCGCGCCCGCGCCCTGCGAATACCCCACCGAGACCCAGCGCGGCGCCAGCTGGCGGGTCACCGGCAACGCGGCATTGAGCTGCTGGCTCGCCTTGACCATGTCCACGATGTTGTGGGCCACGCTGGGGCCGTGCAGGTAGGCATGTTCGCCTGGGGAGCCCAGCCCCTGGAAATCCGAGGCGACGATCGCATAGCCCTGCTGGAGGAACAGGTCCAGGTAAGCGGCGTCGCGCGCCGGTTGGGTCGGACCGCCTGCCGAGGGCGCGCATCGGTCGGCCGTGCCCTGGGTGCCGTGCGCCCAGGACACCACCGGCCAGCCGCCGGCCGGGGCCGGGCCCGACGGGAGCATCACCAGCCCGGTCGCCAGCGCAGGACGCTGGTGCAGGTCGGTGGTTGCGTAGGTGAGCTTGTAGGTCTGGTCGGCATGCCCGGGCAGCCAGTCGGCCTGGAAGCGGTCGCTGGAGATCAGCTGGCCGGCGTCCTGGGCCAGGGAGGCGAGCGGGGACAGGGCCAGCACGGCGCAGAACAGGGTGGTGGCGCGGCGTCGGTGACGGTGAAGCTGGGTCATGGGAGCTCCCTGCAGGCCGGGATGGCCTGCTTCGAGCGCGGCAGTCTGCGTGGGGCGCCCACCTCGACGCTGGGATGGCGGTCGCAACTCACCCCGTATCAGCCGATTCCTAGGCAGGGCGCGACCGCTCGACCCACAACGCAAAAGGGCCCCTTGCGGGGTCCTTTGGGGTTACGACGGCGCGCCTACTTGCGGTTCATCGTCGCATTGCGCTGGCCGGTGCTGGCGGACTTCTCGCCGGCAAACGGGTTCAGCTTGCGCACCATCCACGGATACTTCGGCCAATTGCCCTGCAGCCAGGGGTGCTCGGGCTGGTTCATCTCCAGCACGCGGCGGGCATCGTCGGCCAGGGTCTTGTTGCCCAGGCGGGTGTAGGCCTCGCCCAAGGTGGCCACGGCGTCGTACTGGAAGGCGCTCTGCGGGTAGGTTTCCAGCAGGTAGTTGGCGCGGCCGGCGGCCGACACCCAGGCCTGACGGCGCAGGTAGTACAGGGCGTTGTCCAGCTCGTGCTGGGCGAACACATCGCGCAGCTCGATCATGCGCTGGCGCGCATCGGCCGCGTAACGGCTGTTCGGGTAACGGTCGACGACGATGTTGAAGTCGGCGTAGGCCTGGTGCGGGGTGGACAGGTCGCGGCGGCTCGGGTCCAGCGACCACACGCGACGCAGGAACACCGTATTGCGGTTGCCGTTGGACAGGCCGCGCAGGTAGTACATGTAGGCGATGTTGCGGTGGGTCGGATAGGTCCGGATGAAGCGGTCGATGCTGGACACCGCGTCATCGTGCTTGCCGGCCTTGTACTGCGCGTAGGCGGTTTCGATCATCGCCTGCTCGGTGTACGGGCCATACGGGTACTGGGCGATCAGGCGGCGGAAGTTGGCTTCGGCCCCGCTCCAGTTGCCGCCTTCCATCAGGCGGTGGCTCTTCTCGTAGATCTGTTCGACCGGCAGGCCTTCGTCCGGATTGTCCCCCTTGGTGCCGCGGTGGCAGCCAGTGGCGACGAGGGCCAGGACCAGCAGCAGGGCGGCGGTGCGGACGGGCGCGGACAGCAAAGAAGAGCGTCGGATCATGGGGTCAGGGCGGGACGCGGCTGGAATACGAAGGGTCGATGATAGCCTAGTGGCCTGTCCTGCGACTGAAAGTGGTCGCCCGGACCCCAAATTTGTCTCCCAGCGGTGCTTTCCCCATGTCCGATAACGCTTCCGAATCCGAATCCCCCCGCCAGGCCGTGGTGCCCGATACCGCCGCAGGACGGCGCTTTGACGCCGTCCTGGCCGAGCTGTTCCCCGAATTCTCCCGGTCCAAGCTGACCGAGTGGATCAAGTCCGGCGACGTCCTGCTGGACGGCCAGGCCGTGCGCGGGCGCGACCCGGTGCGGGGCGGCGAGGTGGCCAGCCTGCATGTCGTGCTTGACACCCAGACCCACGCCGAGCCGGAGGACATCCCGCTGGAGGTGCTGTACGAGGACGAGCACGTGTTCGTCATCAACAAGCCGGTCGGGCTGGTGGTCCACCCCGGCGCGGGCAACCCCACCGGTACGCTGGTCAACGCCCTGCTGTTCCGCGACCCGTCGCTGTCGGTGCTGCCGCGCGCAGGCATCGTGCACCGCCTGGACAAGGACACCAGTGGGGTGATGGTGATCGCCCGCACGATCCAGGCGCAGACCGCGCTGGTCGAGCAGCTGTCGGCGCGCGAAGTGCACCGCCAGTACCTGGCCATCGTGGTGGGCGCGCTGGTGTCCGGTGGCACCGCCGATGCGGCCATCGACCGCCATCCGCGCGACCGCGTGCGCATGGCCGTGCGTGAAGACGGCAAGGACGCGATCACCCATTACCGCCTGCGCGAGCGCTTCCGCGCGCACACCGCGCTGGAATGCCGCCTGGAAACCGGCCGCACCCACCAGATCCGCGTGCACATGGCGCACCTGCGCCACCCGATCATCGGCGACCAGCTGTACGGCGGCGCGCTGAAGCTGCCCAAGGGTGCCAGCGATGAACTGGTTGCGCAGCTGCGCGGCTTCAAGCGCCAGGCGCTGCACGCCGAAACGCTGGAGTTCGTGCACCCCATCACCGGTGAGACCATCACCAACAGCGCGCCGCCGCCGGCGGACATGCAGGCGCTGATGCAGGCGCTGCGCGAAGACAGCAAGCGCTTCGCCGAGCTGGAACGCGGGCGCCGCTGATGCCCGCACCGGTTCCGTTGCTGGCGGCCGACTGGCCTTCGCCCCCAGGGGTGCAGGCGGGCACCACCCTGCGCTACGGCGCGGGTGGGTCGGTGCCGCCGTTCGACCAGTTCAACATGGGCAACCGCTACGCCGCCGACGGCGACGACCCGGTCCAGGTGCAGCGCAACCGTGACCTGCTGCAGGCCGGGCTGGCGCTGCCCTCGGCGCCGCACTGGCTGCGCCAGGTGCATGGCACCACGGTGCTGCGGTTCGACGCTGCGCCCACCGCGCAGGGCGTGGAAACCGAGCCGACCGCCGATG
>NZ_QAIW01000314.1:9669-10029 GCF_003061285.1 Stenotrophomonas sp. HMWF003
CGAGATCGGCGCGGCCCATGCCGGATGGCGCGGCCTGGCCGACGGCATGCTGGAAGCCACCGTGGCTGCCATGCGCACCCCGGCGGCGCAGCTGCAGGCGTGGCTGGGACCGGCCGCCGGCCCGGCCCATTACGAAGTGGGCGAAGACGTGTTCGCGGCCTTCGTCGAACGCGATGCAGGCGCCGAAGCGGCGTTCGCGGCCACCCGCCCGGGGCACTGGAAGGTGGACCTGTACGCGCTGGCTCGGCGCCGCCTGCACAGCGTGGGGGTCGACCCGGCGCTGATCAGCGGCGGCCAGCTGTGCAGCATCGACGACCCGCAGCGGTTCTATTCGCACCGCCGCGACCGCCGTACCGGACG
>NZ_QAIW01000314.1:10039-11613 GCF_003061285.1 Stenotrophomonas sp. HMWF003
GTGTTCGATGGGGTATGCGCGCTGTGCAGCCGCTGGGTGCGGTTCCTGCTGCGCTTCGACCGGCAGGGGCGCTACCGGTTCGCGGCGATGCAGGGCAGCCACGGCCGTGCACTGCTGCAGCAGCACGGACTGGACCCGGACGATCCGCTGTCGTTCCTGTTGCTGGAGGACGGCCAGGCCTGGACCGACACCGATGCGATCCTGCGGGTGCTGGCCGGGCTGGGCGGTGCCTGGCGGTTGACGGCCGTGGCGCGCCTGGTGCCTTCGGCCTGGCGCGATCGCGCCTACCGCGCACTGGCGCGCAACCGCTACCGCTGGTTCGGGCGCCATGACCACTGTCATCTGCCGGCACCCGGCCAGGCCGGACGATTCCTCGACTGAGCCGGTTTCAGCGGTCCTGCCAGGCCAGGGCATCGCCGCTGCCTGCATCGCCGTCGTGCGCACGCACCGCATAGATGATGCGTCGATTGCGTGCGCGGCCCGCGTCGTCGCGGTTGTCGGCCACCGGGTACTGCTGGCCGTGGCCGGTGGCGACCAGCATCGACGCCGGTACGCCGCGTTCCTGCAGGGACTGCACCACCGTCGCGGCGCGCTGCTGGCTCAGCAGCAGGTTGGCGTCGGCACCACCGTTGCTGTCGGTGTGCGCGTCCACAGCGATGCGCGTGCCTGCCGGCAGCAGCGCCAGGGCGGCCGCCACGGCATCCACCGTGTCTGCGCTGTCGCCGGTCAGCAGCGCCGTCCCCGGGCGGAATTTCAACGTGGTCTGGTTCAGCGCCTCGACGACCTTCGTGGCCTCGGCCTGCACGGGCAGGGCGGCCAGCGCAGCCAGTCCCGGGCCCCACAGCCCGGTGGTCTGCAGGTCGGCGAAGTGGCGACGGAGCAGCCGTGATACCTCCAGGCGCTGCGCGGCGTCCATCGCCGAGGTATCCACCCGCAACGTATCGCCGTTGAAATCCAGCAGCAGCCCGTCGCCTTCCAGCTGCGCAACGCGCGCGGTCAGCCGGTCCAGCCAGCGCTGGTGCCGGGTCGCGGGATCCAGCGCGATCCCGCCGCGCACGTTGTCGCGGCCATGCAGGGCGGTGAGCGCATTCCACGCCTGGCGGCGGGCCGCTTCGCTGGGCAGGCGGCCCTGCACCACGATGCGGTCGCCGTACTGATGCAGTGACAGCCGGGCATCGCGTTGCTCGGTGATCACCGGGGCCACCCAGTGTGGCCCGCGGATGTTCAGGTGCAGCCAGGTGGTGAAGCCGATCAGCGCGACGCCCGCCAGCACCCACAACATGCCGCGCAGGGCCAGGCCGTGGACCGTTCGTGCTGAAGCGACAGGGAGGCCATGCGGACGGCGCTGGCCCGCCGGCCGGAGTGCGGCGACGCGCACCGGGCCGGCCGCGCCTGCCAGCGCGACCAGGCCGGGCAGCAGCTCGCAGGCGATCACCCGGAACGTCCCCGGCGGAAAGCCGGTACGGCGCGCCATCGTGACCAGTGCATGCGGGCCGATGGCCCGCTCCAGTTCGCTGGCCAGCACCGGGCGGGAGGGTTCGGCCGGCCGCTGCCAACTGCGGAACTGGGCACCC
>NZ_QAIW01000314.1:11623-15083 GCF_003061285.1 Stenotrophomonas sp. HMWF003
TTTCGCTTGTGCGCGCTGTCGTGGGATCGCGATAAATGAGGTCTATTGCCGCAACGCGTTGTGCGGCCGACGATTACGCGTTGAGGCGCGTTGAGGCGCGTTGATTGCGACACCCGGCGGGGCGATGGCCACGCGCCGGGCGATACGTTTCATCTGCAACCAATTCGTGCGGAAAGCGTCACCGACCGCGCGGCAAACGCATCGGGTATCGCGGCGCATCCCTCCACGCGCGCTGCTGCACGATCACCCCTCCAACGCCTGGAGGTAGGTCTGCCGCCAGTGGTTGATGTCGTAGGTGCGCAGGTGGTCCATCATGGCCTGCCAACGCTCGGTGCGTTTGCGCAGGGGCATGGTGGCGGCGGTGGCGATCGCATCGGCCACGCCGTCCAGGTCATGCGGATTCACCAGCAGCGCCTGCTTGAGTTCATCGGCCGCACCGGCCAGCAGTGACAGCACCAGCACGCCGGGGTTCTCCGGGTCCTGCGAGGCCACGTATTCCTTGGCGACCAGGTTCATGCCATCGCGCAGCGGGGTGACCAGGCCCACGGACGCTGCCCGGTAGAAACCGGTCAGGGTGGCGTGGGTGAAGTTCTGGTTGACGTAGCGCAACGGGGTCCAGTCCGGCGCGGCATGACCGCCGTTGATGTGCCCGGCGATCTGTTCCAGCTGGCCGCGCAGCTGGCGGTACTCGGTGACATCGCCGCGCGACACCGGCGCGATCTGCAGGTAGGTGAGGCTGCCGCGCTGGTCGGGGTGACGTTCCAGGTAGCGCTCGAAGCCCTGGAAGCGCTCGGGCAGGCCCTTGGAATAGTCCAGCCGGTCCACGCCGATGGCCAGCTGGCGGTCGCGCAGGCTGTTGCGCAGATCGCGCACGGCCGGCTTGTTGGCACCGGCCTTGGCCTGGCGCTCGATGTGCGCGGTATCGATGCCGATCGGGAACGCCGCGGCACGGAAACGTCGACCGCCGGGCGCTTCCAGTTCGCCATCGGCCAGCACCCGGCCGCCACCGAACAGGCGCACGTAGGACTGGAACCGGTCGGTGTCGCGCTGGGTCTGGAAGCCCACCAGGTCGTAGGCGTACAGGCTGGAAAACAGCCGCAGGTGGTCGGGCATGGCCTGCAGCAGGTCGGCCGACGGCATCGGCACGTGCAGGAAGAACCCGATGCGGCAGCCGATACCACGCTCGCGCAGCAGCGAGGCCAGCGGAATCAGGTGGTAATCGTGGATCCACACGATATCGTCTTCGCGCAGCAGCGGCGCCAGCTTCTCGGCGAACAGCGCATTGACCCGACGGTAGGTTTCGCGGGTGGCGCGGTCGTAGTCCACCAGGTCCAGGCGGAAGTGCAGCAGCGGCCACAGCGTGCGGTTGGCGAAGCCGTTGTAGTAGCCGTCGACGTCGCGCTTGTTGAGGTCCATGGTGACGTAGCGGATGTCGCCGTCCACCTGCTCATGCATTTCGCCGCTGGTGTCGCGCACGGACTTGCCGCTCCAGCCGAACCACACCCCGCCGCGTTCCTTGAGCGCGGCCAGCAGGCCGACCGCCAAGCCACCGGCGCGGGATTCACCGGGGACCGCGACCCGGTTGGACACCACGACCAGCCGGCTCATGATGCTTCCTGCCAGCTGCGCGACAGCCGCATCGCCGCGGTGATCAGGCCCACGTGCGAATAGGTCTGCGGGAAGTTGCCCCACGCTTCGCCGCTGTCGAAGGCCAGGTCTTCGGAGAGCAGGCCCAGGTGGTTGCGGCGTTCAAGCAGGGTCTCGAACATGTCGCGCGCTTCGTCCATGCGGCCGATCGCGGCCAGCGCGTCGATGTACCAGAAGGTGCAAATGGTGAAGCTGGTTTCCGGCTCGCCGAAGTCGTCCGGTGCGACGTAGCGGTACAGCGCATTGCCGTGCTTGAGGTCGCGGCCGATCGCCTCGACGGTGGCGATGAAGCGCGCATCGTGCGCTTCGATGAAGCCGATGTCGGCCAGCAACAGCAGGGAGGCATCCAGGCGGTGGCCACCGAAGGTATCGGTGAAGCGGCCCAGCTCGTCGCTCCACGCTTCTTTCAGGATGCGCGCGTGGATGGTGTTGGCGCGGTCGCGCCAGTAGTCGGCGCGGTCATCCAGCTTGAGCCGGATGGCGATCTTGCACAGGCGGTCGCACGCGGCCCAGCACATGGCGCTGGTATAGGTGTGCACTTCGGTGCGGCCGCGGAATTCCCACAGCCCCGCATCGGGCACGTTGTGCAGGGCGAAGGCCTGCTCGCCCAGCGGTTCCAGCCGCGCGAAGGTGTGCGCGTCGCCCGGGTCCTGCAGGCGCTGGTCGAAGAACAGCTGGGTGGAGGCCAGTACCACGCTGCCGTATACGTCGTGCTGGCGCTGTACCCAGGCCAGGTTGCCACGCCGCACCGGGCCCATGCCGCGGTAGCCGTCCAGCGAGGCCACTTCGGTTTCCTCCAGCTTGGCCTCGAAACCGATGCCATACAGCGGCTGCAGGCTGCCATCGGTGGTGGCCAGGTTGAAGATGTAGCCCAGGAACTGTTCCATGGTGCGGGTGGCACCCAGGCGGTTGAGCGTGCGCACCACGAAGGCGGCATCGCGCAGCCAGCAGTAGCGGTAGTCCCAGTTGCGGATGCTGCCGGGCGCTTCGGGAATGGAGGTGGTCATCGCGGCGATGATCGCGCCGCTGTCTTCGTACTGGCACAGCTTCAGGGTGATCGCGCTGCGGATCACCGCGTCCTGCCATTCCAGCGGAATGGACAGATAGCGTACCCATTCGCGCCAGTAGTCGCGGGTGCGCTGGAAGGACTCCTGCACATAGCCGCTGAGCGAGCGGTTCAACGACTCGTCCACGCCCAGTACCAGGTTGACCGGGTGGCTGAGCACGAACGGCAGGCCGTCGCGCACGAAGCGCAGCGGCACGTCGGTGGTCAGCCGCAGCACGTGGTCGGGCAGCTCCCAGCGGATGTGGTTGCTGCCCCACGTGGAGGCCGGCACGCGCGCGCCCCAGTCGGCCAGCGGGCGGGCACGCACGATGATGCGCGGATTGCCGGCCAGCGGACGCACCTGGCGGATCAGGCTGACCGGGCGGTAGAAGCGGTCGTTCTGGCGCCAGCGCGGCGCAAAATCGATGATTTCCAGCGCGCCTCCGTGCTTGTCGTGCAGCACGGTGCGCAGGATCGCGGTGTTGGTGAGGTAGCTCTGCTCGGTGCTGACCAGGTCTTCGAGCTCGATCGCGAAATCGCCGCCCTCGTTCTGGTTGGGGCTGAGCAGGGCGCAGAAGGTAGGGTCGCCGTCGAAGGTGGGCAGGCAACTCCAGACCACGCGCGCCTGCTGGTCGATCAGGGCGCCGAAGCTGCCATTGCCGACCACGCCAAGATTCAGATCAGGTTGTTTCATGGGCACTGCAATCTCGCTCAAGGCAGGCCGCTGCACGCAAGGCCAGCGGCACGTTGGGTGGGGCGCCCACGCGC
>NZ_QAIW01000315.1:0-1358 GCF_003061285.1 Stenotrophomonas sp. HMWF003
GGGCTGGCGCGGCGGCTGGGGCGGCGGCATGGCCATGGGCAGCGCCACCACCCAGGTGCATACCTACGATGTCGGCACGCTGGTAGTGGACATGTTCGATGCGCGGACCAAGCAGGCGGTCTGGCGTGGCACCGCCAGCGGCACCGTGCCGAGCTCGCCGGACAAGGTCAATGCCGCCGTCGACGCCGGCCTGGACAAGCTGTTTGCCGCCTATCCGCCCGGTGCCAGCGCCGCACGTTGAACGGCGCCGCAGGGCGTGATGGTTTCACCGCGCGGCGCCGCGCCGGGGTTCTCCCTCCCACCGGCGCGACGTCGCGCACCTTATGGCCATGCCGAGGTGACTGATGTCCACCCCCTACCGCGTGCTTGGCTGCCTGCTGCTCTGGCCCCTGCTGGCCTCGGCCCAGGCCGATGCCGACCCGGCGGTGCCGACCGTTGCCGCGGCACCGGCATCGGCGGCGCCATCGACCGGCATGCGCGGGATGTTCCGTGACAGCGAAGACGGCCGGTTCGACATGTCGCGCTGGCTGCTGGAGCACCGCGGCTTCCTGCCCGTGCCGATCATCATCACCGACCCGGCAGTAGGCAACGGGGGCGGCGTGGCACTGGCGTTCTTCCACAAGTCCGCCTCCACGGCGCCGCCGGACGGGGAGGGCGGCACGCCTAAAATGCCCACCCCGGACATCTACGGCGGCGGCGCGATGCGCACCGAGAACGGCAGCGAGGCCTACGGGGTGGGCGCATCCCTGCACTTCGACGACGACCGCTGGCGCTATCGCGGCGGGGTGGCCAAGACCTCGTTCAACCTGGGCTTCTACACGCCCGGCACGCGCCTGCCGGCCGCCGCGATCGAGTACAACGTCGACGGCGTGATGTCGTTCCAGCAGGGCTTCCGCCGCATCGGCGAGCGCGATCTGTTCGTTGGCCTGGCGTGGATCTACATGGACATGGACATCGGGTTCGACATTGCCTCCGACCGCGACCGCTTCCAGCCCCATGAGCTGGCCACGCGCAGCTCCGGGCTCGGGCTGTCGCTGGAATACGACACCCGCGACAACCCGTTCACCCCGTCGCGTGGCTGGCTGGGCATGATCGAGGGCAACTACTACCTGCCGGGCATTGGCAGCGACACGGCGTTCCAGAGCTACCGCGGGCATGCCTACGGCTACTGGCCCCTCGGGTCGCGGCTGGTGCTGGGCGGACGCGCCGACGCACGCTGGGCCAACGGTGACATACCGTTCTACCGCCTGCCGTACATCGACCTGCGCGGCATCGGTTCGGCCCGCTACCAGGACACCCGGGCGGCGGTGCTGGAGACGGAGCTGCGCTGGAACCTGACCCGGCGCTGGGCGCTGAGC
>NZ_QAIW01000316.1:0-872 GCF_003061285.1 Stenotrophomonas sp. HMWF003
GTGCTGGCCGGCGGCACCTACACCGACGTGGACGCTGCTGCGGTGGCTGCGTTGAAGCGCTGGATCAACGCGGGCGGTTCGCTGGTGACCTACGGCACCGCCGCGCGCTGGGCGATCGAACAGAAGCTGGCCGACGAAGTGCTGGGCGAGGACGAGAAGGAACCCGACGCAGCGCGGCGTGCCTTCGGCGACCAGCGCGACATTGCCGCCATCGAACGGGTGAGCGGCAACATCCTCAGTGCCGACGTGGACACCAGCCACCCGCTGGGCTTCGGCCTGCCGCGCACGCAGTTGGCGATCAACAAGGAAAACGGCATCCGCTTCAAGCCCAGCCGCAATCCGTTCTCCACCGTGGTGCGGGTGGATGAAACGCCGCGCGTCAACGGCTACCTGTCCGAGACCAACCGCAACCGCGTCGCGGGTGCAGCCTGGCTGCTGGTATCGCCGCAGGGGCAGGGCAACGTGGTGCTGTTCGCCGACGACCCGGCCCACCGCAAGTACTGGCACGGCACCGAGCGCCTGCTGTTGAACGCCATCTTCTTCGGCAACCAGCTCAACCCGACCAAACAACGCAGCTGACGCCCGCGGGTAGAGCCGACCGTTGGTCGGCTATCGGGGTGCCCGAACGGTGCGCAGCCGACCAACGGTCGGCTCTACCGCGCTGCCCGAACGGTGCGCAGCCGACCAACGGTCGGCTCTACCGGGGCCTCCCATCCGGCACAAAAAAGGGCGACGCATGAAGCGTCGCCCTTGTCTGTTTCACCGGTCCGCGAACGGATCAGCTGGCGCGGGCACCGCCGCCGCCCTGGCCACGGCCACCACCGCCGCCATTGCCACCGCCACGGCGCTGGCCCTGCGGCTGGCCACCACGC
>NZ_QAIW01000316.1:882-2373 GCF_003061285.1 Stenotrophomonas sp. HMWF003
CGCGCTGTTGCCCCAGCGGATCGGGGTCTGCGGCTCGAAGCCCGGCACGTCGCGGATGTCCATGTCCTTGTCGAGCAGGCGCACGATCTGGCGCAGCAGCTTGGCTTCGTCCTGGGCCACCAGCGAGATCGCCTGGCCGGTCGAGCCGTTACGGCCGGTACGGCCGATGCGGTGCACGTAATCCTCGGCCACCATCGGCAGGTCATAGTTGATGACCTTCGGCAGCTCGTTGATGTCGATGCCGCGCGCGGCGATGTCGGTGGCCACCAGCACGGTCACGCGGCCGGCCTTGAAGTCACCCAGTGCACGCAGGCGCTGGCCCTGGCTCTTGTTGCCGTGGATCGCCGCGGTCTTGATGCCGGACTTTTCCAGGAACGTGGCCAGCTTGTCGCAACCGTGCTTGGTACGGCCGAACACCAGGGTCTGCTCGCGGCTGTCCTGGGCCAGCAGGTGCAGCAGCAGTTCGCGCTTGCGCGCGCCATCCACCGGGTGCACGCGGTGGGTGATGGTTTCAGCCACGGTGTTCTTCGGGGTCACCTGGATCTGCGCCGGGTCGCGCATGAACTCCAGGGCCAGCTGCTTGATGCTCTCTTCGAAGGTTGCCGAGAACAGCAGGGTCTGGCGGTTCTGGCGCGGCAGCTTGGCCAGGATCTTCTTGATCGACGGCAGGAAGCCCATGTCCAGCATGCGGTCGGCTTCGTCCAGCACCAGGATCTCGATGCCCGACAGGTCGACGCTGCGACGCTCCAGGTGGTCGATCAGGCGGCCCGGGCAGGCCACCAGCAGGTCCACGCCACGGCGCAGCACGTCGAACTGGTTGCCCATGCCGACGCCGCCGTAGATGCAGGCGCTCGGGATGCGCAGGTACTTGCTGTAACCGCGCAGGCTGTCATGCACCTGGGTGGCCAGTTCGCGGGTCGGGGCCAGCACCAGCGCACGCGGCTTGCGCGGGCCGCTGACGGCCTGCGGGTTGGTGCCCAGGTGCTGCAGCAGCGGCAGGCCGAACGCGGCGGTCTTGCCGGTGCCGGTCTGCGCGCCGGCCAGCAGGTCGCGGCCTTCCAGGGCCAGCGGGATGGCCTGTTCCTGGATCGGGGTCGGGTTTTCGTAGCCCTGCTCGGTCAACGCGCGCAGCAGGAACGGGGCAAGGCCCAAGGATTCAAAAGACATCGGGTGGAAGCTCCAAAGACAAAGTAACGCCAGGCCGAATGGCCGGACGCGAGGCAGATCAAAAGTGATCGGCTGACTCGGAGCGTTCCCGTAAACCGCGCTGCGAGAATTGGGTGCAGCCGGCGCGGTGCGCAGACTGGAATGCATGACGAATGGCGTCGGAGTGGGGGCGGGCGACGGATCGATGATCCATATCGCCGGCGATCCCGAAGGGAAACGGACGGCCGCTGCAGACCCGCATAGTCTAGCGGATGTTTGAGATCCGTACCAAATTGGCCTGTTCAGGTTGGGAGGGGGCGCCGGGCTGCGCCCGGGGGCTTCAAC
>NZ_QAIW01000317.1:0-2167 GCF_003061285.1 Stenotrophomonas sp. HMWF003
TGATGAGCCCGTCCGCCCCGCCCGTAGCCGATCCTGTCGCGACCGATGTCGATACCGCCTGGTCGCCGGAAAGCTGGCGCGGCAAGCCCGCGCTGCAGATGCCGACCTATCCCGACCCGCTGGCACTGGACGCGTCCCTGCACGAGCTCAAGCGGCTGCCGCCGCTGGTCACCTCCTGGGAAATCCTGGCGCTCAAGCAGCAGCTGGCCGATGCGCAGGAGGGCAAGCGCTTCCTGCTGCAGGGCGGTGACTGCGCCGAGAACTTCAGCGACTGCGAATCCACCACCATTTCCAACCGGCTCAAGGTGCTGCTGCAGATGAGCCTGGTGATGGTGCACGGCATGCGCAAGCCGGTGATCCGGGTGGGCCGCTTCGCCGGCCAGTACGCCAAGCCGCGCTCAGCCGATACCGAAACCCGCGACGGCGTGACCCTGCCCAGCTACCGCGGCGATGTGATCAACGCGCCGGAGTTCACCGAAGCGGCGCGCCTGCCCGATCCGCGCCGGATGCTGCAGGCGCATGCGCATTCGGCGATGACCATGAACTTCGTGCGGGCGCTGATCGACGGCGGCTTCGCCGACCTGCACCACCCCGAATACTGGAACCTGGACTGGGTGCAGCATTCGCCGCTGGCCGCCGACTACCAGAAGATGGTCGCGTCGATCGGCGACGCGGTGCACTTCATGGAGACGCTGGCCGGGGTGCGCGTGCACAACCTCAACCGGATCGATTTCTACACCTCGCACGAAGCGCTGCTGCTGCCCTACGAGCAGGCGCTGACCCGCCAGGTGCCGCGCCAGCAGGGCTGGTTGAACCTGAGCACGCACTACCCGTGGATCGGCATGCGCACCGCCGCGCTCGATGGTGCGCACGTGGAATACCTGCGCGGCGTGCGCAATCCGATTGCGATCAAGGTGGGTCCGTCGGTGCAGCCGGACCAGCTGCTGCGCCTGATCGACGTGCTCAACCCCGATGACGAGCCCGGCCGCCTGAGCTTCATCCACCGCATGGGCGCGGCGCATATCGCCGAGAAGCTGCCGCCGCTGCTGGACGCGGTCAAGCGCGACGGGCGCCGCGTGCTGTGGGTGTGCGATGCGATGCACGGCAACACCGAAAGCACCAGCAACGGCTACAAGACCCGTCGCTTCGACAACGTGCGGGGCGAAGTCGAGCTGTCCTTCGACCTGCATGCGGCCGCTGGCACCCGCCTGGGCGGCGTACATCTTGAACTGACTGGCGAAGACGTCACCGAGTGCACCGGCGGCGCGCGCGAGCTGACCGAGCGTGATCTCGAGCGCGCCTACCGTTCGTCGGTGGATCCGCGCCTGAACTACGACCAATCGCTGGAGATCGCCATGGCGATCGTGCGCAAGCAGCAGCATTACGGCGCCTGACGCAGCGGACGCCGTCCACGCGCGGCTTACATCCGGCTGACATGCCGGTCATGGCCACGCTGGCATCCTGCGGTCTTCCGTTGAAGACCGCAGGAGCGTGCAGTGACAGTGGACTGGCAACAGGCGGCGTTGTATCTGTGGCCGATCGGCATCGCGCTGGTGGTGGGTTTCACCGGCTGGTGGCTGCTGATGGCGCTGACCCGCCGACTCAAGGGGCGTGACTACCGACGTGCGCGCATTGCACGGGTGATCAGCCGCCCGTTGGCGTTCGCGCTGCCGTTGCTGCTGCTGGTGCCCGCGCTGGAGGCCACGCCGCTGCAGGGGCGCTGGCTGGACGGCTCGCTGCGCATGCTGCACATCGGGCTGACCGCCTGCTTCATCTGGCTGCTGGTGCGCGCGGTAGCCGCCGGCGAGCAGGCGATCCTGCGCGACCACCCGATGGAGGTGGCCGACAACCTCGAGGCGCGCCGCGTGCAGACCCAGACCCGGGTGCTGAGCCGGGTGCTGATGGGCGCGATCATCCTGGTCGGCGTGTCGTTGATCCTGCTCACCTTCCCGATGGTGCGCCAGATCGGGACCGCGTTGCTGGCCTCGGCCGGCATCATCGGCCTGGTCGCGGGTATCGCCGCCAAGCCGGTGTTCGGCAACCTGATCGCCGGCCTGCAGATCGCCTTGACCCAGCCGATCCGGCTGGACGATGTGGTGATCGTGGAGGGCGAGTGGGGCCGGGTCGAGGAGATCGGCAGCAGCTACGTGGTGGTGCGCATCTGGGA
>NZ_QAIW01000317.1:2177-2736 GCF_003061285.1 Stenotrophomonas sp. HMWF003
CCTGGTTCATCGAAAACCCGTTCCAGAACTGGACGCGGCGCAGCGCCGACCTGCTCGGCACCGCGTTCCTGTGGCTGGACTACCGCGCGCCGATCGCGGCGATCCGCGCCGAGCTGGAGCGCATCTGCAAGGGCGAAGCGCTGTGGGATGGCCGGGTGTGCGTGACCCAGGTGACCGAGACCACCGACCACACGCTGCAGGTGCGCCTGCTGGTCAGCGCGCGCAACTCCGGCGACGCCTTCGACCTGCGCTGCATCGTGCGCGAGCGGATGCTGGATTTCCTGGCCCGCGAACACCCGCAGGCGCTGCCGCGCACGCGTGCCGAACTGTTGCAGCAGCCGGATCCCGGTCTGCGTGGCCCACGCTCCCAGCCGGCCGACGATGTGCGCTCCCCTGGGGCCGAGGACGGTGCGCCGGCAATCCAGCCGGCGCCGTAACGGCGGTCGAGGGGCGGGGTGTCGTCGCCGACCCGCGTCGATGGTTCCGCAGCCGGTAGGTACCGACCGTGGGTCGATACGCCGTGCTCAGGGCGGGCTGATATGCGGCAGCAGGCTGTTGG
>NZ_QAIW01000317.1:2746-8493 GCF_003061285.1 Stenotrophomonas sp. HMWF003
TGCGCTGCTCGTAGGCGTAGGCCAGTTCGATCAGGCGGGGCTCGCTCCAGGCCGTGCCCATGAACAGCAGGCCCAGCGGCAGGCCGTCCACGTGCGCCATCGGCACGCTCAGGCTGGGGTAGCCGGCTACCGCGGCGGCGCTGTAGCTCTCGCCGGGGAAATCGTCGCCCGCGCCGGCCCGGATTGGCCAGGCGACGCCGGTGGTGGGGGCGATCAGTGCGTCCAGCCGCTGCGCGCGCAGCGCGGCGTCGATGCCGTCCGGTCCGGCCAGGCGCCGTGCCTGACTGCGCGCGGCGATGTAGGTCGGGTCGCCCAGTCCGCCCACCGCGGCGGCCTGGTCCATCAGGTCCTGGCCGAACGGGAGCAGCTCCTTGTCGGCGTGCTCACGGTTCCAGGCGATCACCTGGTCCAGGCTGCGCACCGGCGCGTTGTAGCGGGTCAGGTAGCGCTGCAGGCCGGCCTTGAACTCATGCAGCAGCACGATGCGCTCGGCCTCCTGCCACTGGCCCTGGGTGGGCAGCTGCACCGGCACCACCACGGCACCGGCCTCGCGCAGCACGCCGATCGCGTGCTGCAGCGCCGGGGCGATTCCCGGGCGCTGGTCCAGCGGGCCCTGCAGCACCCCGATGCGCGCACCGCGCAGGCTGTCGGCGTTCAATCGGGCGGTGTAGTCGTAGACCGCGCGTCCGGGCATGGTCGCGGTTGCCGGGTCGGCGTCGTCGCGGCCGGCCATGGCGGTCAGCAGGGCCGCGGCGTCGGCGACGCTGCGCGTCATCGGCCCGGCGGTGTCCTGGCTGAAGGAGATCGGGATGATGCCCTCACGGCTGATCAGCCCGACGGTAGGCTTGAGGCCGACCACACCGTTGATCGCCGCCGGGCAGACGATGCTGCCGTCGGTTTCGGTGCCCACGGCGGCGGCCGCCAGGTTGGCCGCCACCGCCACCGCGCTGCCGCTGCTGGAGCCGCACGGGTTGTGGCTGAGCCGGTAGGGATTGCGGGTCTGGCCGCCGCGCGCGCTCCAGCCGGAAATCGACTGGCTGGAGCGGAAATTGGCCCACTCGCTGAGGTTGGTCTTGCCCAGCACCACCGCGCCGGCCGCGCGCAGGCGGGTGACCAGGAAGGCGTCGTCGGGGCGGAATTTCGCCAGCGCCAGTGAGCCGGCGCTGTTGCTCATCGGGCGCGCGCCGATGTTGTCCTTGAGCAGCACGGGGATGCCGTGCAGCGGACCGCGCAGTTGCCCGCGCCGGCGTTCGGCATCCAGGGCAGCGGCGTCCTTGAGGGCGTCGGGATTGAGCTCGATCACCGCGTGGAGGCGCGGGCCGGCGCGGTCAAGGCGGGCGATCCGTTCCAGGTAGGCGCGGGTCAGGGTGACGCTGTCCAGGGCACCGGCGGTCATCTGCGCCTGCAGATCGGCGATGTCGGTCTCGGCGTAGGCGAAGGGGATGTCGGGGGGCGGCACGGCAGGGGCCGCGTGCGCTTCGCTGGCATGGACCGGGGCGGGCGCAGGCGCGCAGCCGCACAGCGACACGAGCATCACCATCGATGTCAGCGGCAGACGCATCAGGGTGTTCCGGAAACCGGCGCTCAGGCTAACCAGCCGGTGCCACGCTTGGCAACTCAGTGCGGGGCGGTCGGCGTGGGATGACGCTTGCGGATATCGCGGGCGAGCACGCCGACCACGATCAGGTTG
Source organism: Stenotrophomonas sp. HMWF003 (assembly GCF_003061285.1). NCBI lineage: Bacteria > Pseudomonadati > Pseudomonadota > Gammaproteobacteria > Lysobacterales > Lysobacteraceae > Stenotrophomonas > Stenotrophomonas sp. HMWF003. Next base: position 4,437 of record NZ_QAIW01000317.1, read on the forward strand.
ATCACCAGCACCGACCACGAGGCCCAGCCAGGGTGGCGGATGATGGCGTAGATATCGAACGGCAGGTAGATGCCGGCAGTGACGCAGCCCAGCCAGGAGGCCCAGGCCTTGGCGCGCCAGAGGCCCCAGGCCTCGAAAAGATGCAGCACCCCGTAGGCCAGCATGGCCACCGCGGCCAGGTGCACCGCATCGGGATTGATCATGTTGAGCAGCGAGGGCAGGGTGCCGTGATCCGGGTCCAGGCTGAAGCGCCGGATCAGGGCATTGACCGCGTCGCGCAGTGGCTGCGGGCCGAGTACTTCCAGCCCGGTTGCCGCCAACAGCGCCAGGACCGCCTTGCTGGCTTCCAGCAAGGCGATCAGGTGCAACCCCGGATGCTTGTGAGGATCCGGGTTGTAGGGCTTGTCGGTCACGACAGGGTCCTATCAGCCGCCGCGCGATGCCTTCTTGCGGTCGCTTTCGGTCAGGCCCTTCTTGCGCAGGCGGATTTCCTTCGGGGTGATCTCGACCAGCTCGTCGTCTTCGATGAAGTCCAGGGCCTGTTCCAGCGAGTACTTGATCGCCGGGGTCAGCTGGATCGCATCGTCCTTGCCCGAAGCGCGCATGTTGGTCAGCGGCTTGGTCTTGATGGCGTTGACGGTCAGGTCGTTGTCCTTGGAGTGGATGCCGACCAGCTGGCCTTCATACACGTTGTCGCCTTCAGCAGCGAACAGCTTGCCGCGTTCCTGCAGCGGCCCCAGGGAGTACGCCGGGGTGGCACCCGGAGCGTTGGCGATCATCACGCCGTTCTGGCGCTTGGCGATGGCGCCCTGTTCCTTCGGACCGTAATGGTCGAACACGTGGAACAGCAGGCCCGAACCCTGGGTCAGGGTCTTGAACTCGTTCTGGAAACCGATCAGGCCACGGGCCGGGATCTGGTATTCCAAGCGCACGCGGCCCTTGCCGTCCGGCTCCATGTTCTTCAGCTGGCCCTTGCGGGTGCCCAGCTTTTCCATCACGCCGCCCTGGTGCTGTTCTTCGATGTCCACCACCAACTGCTCGATCGGCTCCATGGCCTGGCCGTCGATGTGCTTGATGATCACTTCCGGGCGCGACACGGCCAGCTCGTAGCCTTCACGACGCATGTTTTCGATCAGCACCGACAGGTGCAGTTCGCCACGGCCGGAGACCAGGAACTTGTCGGCGTCTTCCAGCTGCTCGACCTTCAGGGCCACGTTGTGGACCTGCTCGCGGTCCAGACGGTCCTTGATCTGGCGGCTGGTCAGGAACTTGCCACCGGACAGGTCCTTGTTGCCGGCGAACGGCGAGTTGTTGACCTGGAAGGTCATCGAGATGGTCGGCTCGTCGACGGTCAGGGCCGGCAGCGCTTCCGGGGTGTCCGGGTGGCACAGGGTGTCGGAGATGGTCAGCTCGGCGATGCCGGAGATGGCCACGATGTCACCGGCTTCGGCGGTGTCCTGCTCGATGCGCTCCAGGCCCAGGAAGCCCAGCACCTGCGCGACCTTGCCGTTGCGCTTCTTGCCTTCACGGTCGATGACCGCGACCTGCATGTTCTTCTTCAGGGTACCGCGCTGGATGCGACCGATGCCGATCACGCCCACGAAGTTGTTGTAGTCCAGCTGGCTGATGCGCATCTGGAACGGACCGTCCGGGTCCACTTCCGGCTTCGGCGCGTGCTGCATGATCGCTTCGTACAGCGGGGTCATGTCGCCGTCGCGCACGGTGTCTTCCAGGCCGGCGTAGCCGTTCAGGGCCGAGGCGTAGACGATCGGGAAGTCGAGCTGTTCATTGGTGGCGCCGAGCTTGTCGAACAGGTCGAAGACCTGGTCGATCACCCAATCCGGACGCGAGCCCGGGCGGTCGACCTTGTTGACCACGACGATCGGCTTGAAGCCCATCGCGAAGGCCTTCTGGGTGACGAAGCGGGTCTGCGGCATCGGGCCGTCCATCGCGTCGACGAGGATCAGCACGGTGTCCACCATGGACAGCACGCGCTCCACTTCGCCGCCGAAGTCGGCGTGTCCCGGGGTGTCGACGATGTTGATCCGGTTCTTGATACCGGTCTTCTTGTCTTCCCAGGTGATGGCCGTGTTCTTGGCCAGGATGGTGATGCCGCGTTCCTTTTCCTGGTCATTGCTGTCCATCACGCGCTCGGCGAGCACGGTGCGCTCGGAGAGGGTGCCGGACTGCTTGAGCAGCTGGTCGACGAGGGTGGTCTTACCGTGGTCGACGTGGGCGACGATGGCGATGTTGCGAAGATTTTCGATAGACATGCGAAAGGGGGCCAGTCGGCGCCGGATTTGGAAAAAGAAGTCCAACATTATACGGCCAAGATGACCAATCGCGAAAAGTGCGTTTCAGGGTGCCCCGCATCCCCATTCAGCTAACGACCTTCGCGGGCCGGACCTGCCACGTCCGATCGTGTGGAAGCCGTGCCACGGCGGGCGGCCGTTGGCAGGCCCGGAGGGAAAGCCCCCTGAGTCAGGGGGCGGCCGCGAAGCGGCGGGGGTATGGACGATGGTAAACGGGGCCTGCGGTTTGCGCAGCGAACCGTGGGGCGGCAGCGCGAATGCGATGACGCGAGGTGTATCCTATGGGGCTAACGACAAACCCCCGTACCCCAAGGATTTGCATGTCCCTCATCGCCACTTTCGACACCACCCAGGGCCCGATCAAGGTCGAGCTGTTCGCCGACAAGGCCCCGCTGACGGTTGCCAACTTCGTCAACCTGGTCAAGCGCGGCTTCTATGACGGCCTGGTCTTCCACCGCGTGATCCCGGACTTCATGATCCAGGGCGGCTGCCCGAAGGGTCAGGGCACCGGCGGTCCGGGTTACAAGTTTGAAGACGAGAAGAACGGCGTGCGCCATCAGGTGGGCTCGCTGTCGATGGCCAATGCCGGTCCGAACACCAACGGCAGCCAGTTCTTCATCACCCACATCAAGACTGACTGGCTGGACGGCAAGCACACCGTGTTCGGCCAGGTCCTGGACGGCCAGGCCATCGTTGACTCGGTCAAGCAGGGCGACGTGATCCATTCGATCACCCTGGAAGGCGACACCGACGCCGTGCTGGCCGCCCAGGCCGAGCGCGTGGCCGAGTGGAACAAGCTGATCCCGGCCTGATCCCGAAAAACACGAACGGCCCCCTGCAAAGGGGGCCGTTTCTACGTTCCGGCCGCCCCGCCAGGCCTGTCCCCGCCCGTGCGGCCTTCTTCCACCGCTACTCAGCCGGCCAGCGGCCGGCACTACTCAGCCGGCCAGCGGCCGGCACTACAGCCGGCCAGCGGCCGGCACTACAGCCGGCCAGCGGCCGGTACCACGCTTCTTAGCAGAGGAAATCCCCATGAAAGCACCTGTTCGTGTTGCCGTGACCGGCGCCGCCGGCCAGATCGGCTACGCCCTGCTGTTCCGCATCGCCTCCGGCGAAATGCTGGGCAAGGACCAGCCGGTCATCCTGCAGCTGCTCGAGCTGCCGGTGGACAAGGCCCAGGCCGCGCTGCGCGGCGTGATGATGGAACTGGAAGACTGCGCGTTCCCGCTGCTGGCCGGCATGGTCGGCACCGATGACGCCGAAGTGGCCTTCAAGGATGCCGACATCGCCCTGCTGGTCGGCGCGCGTCCGCGCGGCCCGGGCATGGAGCGCAAGGACCTGCTGCTGGAAAACGCCAAGATCTTCACCGCGCAGGGCGCGGCGCTGAACAAGGTCGCCAGCCGCAACGTGAAGGTGCTGGTGGTCGGCAACCCGGCCAACACCAACGCCTACATCGCCATGAAGTCGGCGCCGGACCTGAACCCGCGCAACTTCACCGCCATGCTGCGCCTGGACCACAACCGCGCGCTGAGCCAGCTGTCGTCCAAGCTGGGCAAGTCGGTTGGTGGCATCGAGAAGCTGGTCGTGTGGGGCAACCACAGCCCGACCATGTACCCGGACTACCGTTTCGCCACCGCCGATGGTGCGTCGGTTGCCGATGCGATCAACGACCAGGAATGGAACGCCGGCACCTTCATCCCGACCGTGGGCAAGCGCGGCGCGGCGATCATCGAAGCCCGTGGCTC
>NZ_QAIW01000317.1:8503-14504 GCF_003061285.1 Stenotrophomonas sp. HMWF003
AATGCCGCCATCGACCACGTGCGCGACTGGGTGCTGGGCAGCAACGGCAAGTGGGTGACCATGGGCGTGCCGTCCGACGGTTCCTACGGCATCCCGGAAGGCGTGATCTTCGGCTTTGCGGTGACCACCGAAAACGGTGAGTACACCCTGGTCAAGGACCTGCCGGTGGACGACTTCAGCCAGAAGTACATCGACAAGACCCTGGCCGAGCTGGAAGAAGAGCGCAGCGGCGTGGCCCACCTGCTGGGTTGATCGACCCGCGGCGCCCTGCCGACCCTGTGTCGGCACGCTGTCAGAGAACGCCGGGCATTGCCCGGCGTTTTTTGTGGGACATACCGGCCGCAGCCCGCGGTAGTGCCGGCCGCTGGCCGGCTATCGACCCTGCCGGGCAGCACCCAAGTACGACCAAGGTCGTGCGGTTCGTTCGCCCCCATCGGACTATGCTCGATCCCATGATTCTGTCTGGGAGGGCTGTCATGCGTTACGAAGAGATGTACCGGCGTTCGGTGGATGAACCCGAGGCGTTCTGGGCCGAAGAGGCCCAGCGCATCTACTGGCATAAAGCGCCGGAACAGATCCTCGACTACAGCAACCCGCCGTTCCGGCGCTGGTTCGTCGGCGGCGAAACCAACCTCTGCTACAACGCCGTGGACCGGCACCTGGTCGACCGCCCGGACCAGCTGGCACTGGTGGCCATCTCCACCGAAACCGACATCACCCGCGAGATCACCTACCGAGAGCTCTATCGCGAGGTGAACGCGTTCGCCGCCGTGCTGCAGCGCCTGGACGTGGGCCGTGGCGACCGCGTGGTGATCTACATGCCCAACATGGCCGAGGCGGTCTTTGCGATGCTCGCCTGCGCGCGCATCGGGGCGATCCACTCGGTGGTGTTCGGCGGCTTCGCCGCGCATAACCTGGCGCTGCGCATCGACGACGCCGAACCCAAGCTGCTGATCGCCGCCGATGCCGGCAAGCGCGGTGGCAAGGTGATTCCGTACAAGGCGATGGTCGATGCGGCCTGTGCCGAGGCCACCGCGCCGCCGCCGCATGTGCTGATCGTCTCGCGCGGGCTGGACCCGGCCGAACCGAAGGTACCCGGTCGCGACGTCGATTACGCCACGCTGCGCGCCGAGGTGGGTGACCAGGACGTGCCGGTGGTCTGGCTGGAATCCAGCGAGCCCAGCTACCTGCTGTACACCTCCGGCACCACCGGCAAGCCCAAGGGCGTGCAGCGCGACGTGGGCGGCTACGCAGTGGCGATGGCGCAGTCGATGCAGACCGTGTTCGACTGCAAGCCGGGCCAGGTGATGTTCTCCACCTCCGACGTGGGCTGGGCGGTGGGCCATTCCTACAACGTGTACGGCCCGCTGATCGGCGGCTGCACGTCGCTGCTCTACGAAGGCCTGCCAACCAACCCCGACCCGGGCATCTGGTGGGCGTTGTGCGAGCAGTACGGCGTGCGCACGCTGTTCTCTTCGCCTACCGCCATCCGCGTGCTGAAGAAGCACGACACCGACTTCATCACGCGCCACGACCTGGACGCGCTCAAGTACGTCTTCCTGGCCGGCGAGCCGCTCGACGAACCCACCGCGCACTGGATCAACGACGCGCTGGGCAAGCCGATCATCGACAACTACTGGCAGACCGAAACCGGCTGGCCGGCGCTGACGTTGTTGCCCGGGGTGGACATGAAGCCGGTGCGGTTCGGCTCGCCCGGGTTCCCCAACCTCGGCTACAAGATGAAGGTCATCGACGAGAACACCGGCGAAGAAGTGGCGCCCGGGCAGAAGGGCGTGCTGGTGATGACCCCGCCGTTGCCGCCGGGCTGCATGAGCACCGTGTGGAAGGACGACGACCGGTTCCTGCAGAGTTATTTCAGCCACTTCAAGGAGCTGCTGTACAGCTCGCTGGACTGGGCGATCCGCGACGCGGACGGCTACACCTTCATCCTCGGCCGCACCGACGATGTGATCAACGTGGCCGGGCACCGGCTGGGCACGCGCGAGATCGAAGAGTGCATCTCCGGCCACCCGCTGGTGGCCGAGGCGGCGGTGATCGGGGTCAAGGACGAGCTCAAGGGCCAGGTGCCGCTGGTGTTCGTCACCCTGCGCCAGGCGGTGGACGGCGATGGCAGCACGGTGATCACCGAGATGATGCAGCGGGTGACCCACTCTCTGGGCGCTCTGGCGCGGCCGGCCCACATCCATATCGTCAATGCGCTGCCCAAGACCCGCTCCGGCAAGCTGCTGCGGCGCTCACTGCAGGCGCTGGCCGAGGAGCGTGATCCGGGGGACCTGTCCACGCTGGATGATCCGGCCGCACTGGATGAGATCCGGCGCGCGCTGGGGCACTGACGCGCGCCGTTCGCGTCGCATCTGGCAAACGCGCAGGCGCGGCCCCGGAAGGGGCTGCCTCGGCGCGGATTCCCATGGAGGACGGCATGGCGATGGAACACAGGATGCGGGTAAGCAAAGCGCTGGTGACGGCGATCGGCTGGTGCTGCCTGCTGGGCTACGCGATCTATCTGATCGCCGGGGCCTGGTGGGATTCCCGGCCGCTGAACATCCTCCAGGTGATCGCGGTGCCGGTCCTGCTGCTGGTGGTCATCCGTGCCATCCGCCGCTACCTGCAGTTCCGCGCGGACGCCTGACCGGCGCGTGTTGCAGCGCATTATCGGTGTCGGCCAGCCTCGGGTAAGCTCCGGACGTGACCGCTGCAGGCTCCAGTGCCTGGCGTCGCGCGCTGGGGACACGGCGCGCGGGGCCACCGGCGTGGCGTTCCGCCTGCAACGGTCGCAAGGGGGCGCACGTGCACCGGCCAACGGCCGGAGAACGGGCGTGGCACTGCAGCAGGCAACAGGGGGAAGTACATGGCCTACATCCATGGCAAGACGGCCGCGGGCCGCCAGGAAATCGAAGACCGTGCACGTCGGCTGCCGCCGGCGTTGCGCTCCATTCTGCTGATGGTCGATGGTCAGCGCGATGACGATGCGTTGACCGCATTGTTGCCGGGCCTGCGCGCGCCGGACGACGCGCTCGCGCAGCTGGCGCAGATGGGACTGATCGAGGTTGTCGGCGGTGCCGTCGCACCGCCCGCCGCGCGTGCCCGCACCGCCGGGCGCGAGCAGGACCCGGATCTGTACAAGCGCCTGTACGACTGGATGAGCGAATCGGTGCGCCGCCATCTGGGCCTGAAGGGCTATTTCATGCAGCTCAAGATCGAGCGCTGCACCGATGCGGCAGGGCTGGAAAAACTGTGGCCTGACATGGCCGCCGCTGTCGCCAAGGCCAAGAGCCCGGCGTTGGCCAGCCGCTGGTTGAGCGACACCCATGCAGTGCTCGACGCATCGCCGCAGCCGCAGCCCGACGCGAGCGCCGAGCCCGTGCCTGGCTGAATCGCCAGCGCCTGCCAGGGTGGTCGTTGCCGCGCGAGGGCGTTACCTTGCCCGGCTACACCTGCAGGAGCACCGCGATGGACCCCACGCACGATGACCACGGCACCCCCGGCTGGGATGCCATCAATGCGGCCCTGGCCGCGTTGTACCCGGGGCAGGAACCCAAACACTTCGGTACAGCGCTGCCGTACACCCTGGGCGGCAATGACCCGCTCGACGGGATCAGCGTGTACTGGGCCGAATCGCCCCGCCCGCACTGGCATTACGTCACCTACGGCTTCTCCGAGCTGTACGACAAGCAGAGCGACGACGCAGCCGACAGCGGCTACGGCTTCGAGCTGACCTTCCGCCTGGCCGCCGCGCCGGGGCAGGGCGCGGACGACGCGCCGCCTGTGTGGCCGATGAACCTGCTGCAGAACCTGGCGCGCTATGTCTTCAGCAGCGGCAATGTGTTCGAGGCCGGCCACCACCTGGACGCCAACGGTCCGATCGCGCTGGACACCGACACCGTGCTGCGCCACCTGGCGCTGGTGGAGGATCCGCAGCTGCCGCCGCGCGACACCGCCAACGGCCGCGTGCGCTTCCTGCAGGTGGTCGGGCTGGCCGATGACGAAATGGCGGCGGTGCGCCGCTGGTCCACCCAGGGCGTGCTCGATGCGCTGTTGCCGGCCATGCCGCTGTGGATCACCGACCTGCAGCGCGGCTCCTTGCTGGCCGATCCGGCCCTGGCCGCGCAGGTCGAGGCGGGCAGTGCCCGTGACGGCTCCACCACCGGCCTGCTGTTCCTGGAAACGCTGGACTGGGAGGCCCAGGGCGACAGGGTGGAGCTGGTGCTGGGCGCCGGCCAGGTGCCGGGGGTGCTGGAGCTGCTGCCGCTGCGGCTGGACCATGGCCACGCGCTGACCCTGCTCAACGCGCAGCGTAGCTGGCGCTTCGAGTCCGGCGAGGCGGACCAGCTGGAGATCGAGGCGGACACCGCACGCTGCGTGCTCAGCCCGGCCACCCTGCGCGCGCTGCAGGACCACCTGCAGGCCCAGCGCGGCGTCTACCCGCTGCCCGGCGGCCGCCTGCAGATCCGGGTGGAGCCCACCCAACTGCGCGACGCACAGGGCAACGTAGTGCGCACCGTCGGCTGATCCCGCCCACCCTCGTCTGGTGGTAGAGCCACCCCATGGGTGGCTGCGACACACACCATCGGTAGAGCCACCCCATGGGTGGCTGCATGCGATGACGCATTCGCGGACTGCCGCCTGTCGAGAGACAGCCACCCATGGGGTGGCTCTACCCCCCCCGGGGTGACCGCAAAAGAAAACGCCCGGCAATGCCGGGCGCTTCACTTATATATATGCCACGTTGAACGACTCAGCTCAGGCCTTCGGCCTTCAGCGTGGCCTGCACGCCGGCATCGGCGTCCATGCGGGTCTTGTACGCGGCAATGTTGTCCAGGCCGCTCAGGTCGATCTTGGCACCGGCCGCCCAGCGCAGGGTGATGTAGAAGTACGGGTCGGCGAAGCTGCGGAAGCCGGCCAGCCACGGGCGGTCGGCGAGCTGCTTGTCGGCGCGTTCGAACAGGCCGCGCAGGCGCTTGCGTGCGGTGGCACGGAGCGCGTCGTGCTGGGTCTCGTCTTCGATGAAATTGCCCGGCCCGAACAGCGGCTTGAACGCCGGGTGCAGGTCCGAGTTGACGAAGGACAGCCAGCGGGTCGCTTCGGCGCGCTGCTGGGCGCTGCCATCACCGGCCAGGCCGGCCTGCGGATAGGTGTCGGCGATGTAGCCCATGATCGCCGCGTTCTGGGTCAGGATGAAATCGCCATCGACCACCGCGGGCACCGAACCGGCCGGGTTGATCTTCAGGAATGCCGGCGCCTTCAGCGTGTCCTTGTCGAGCAGTTCCACCTCGAACGGCTGGCCGGTCCACTGCAGGGCGATGTGGTCGGCGGTGGAGCAGGCACCGGGCTTGCTGTACAGCTTCATGGGAACTCCGTTGACGGATGGGTGGAAGGTCAGCTGCCCACTATTCCAGAGCAGGCCCCGCATCCTCAACGGTATGGCCGTAACAGACCGTTACGACGTGCGCGGCTTGAGTTTCTGCACGCGATAGAACGTGTGGTCACCGATGGTGGCCACCTGGTAGGCATTGCGCCAGCTCGGGTTGGCGATCGCCAGGGCGGCGAAGTGGCTCGCGCCGGGCACGATCTCCTTGCGCTCACCCACCGGCAGCGCCCAGTTGCGCTCGGCGTCGAAGGCCACCGTCATCGCTTCCTGCCAGGCATCGGCATTGCCCAGCTGGGTGCCCGGGGCCACGATGGTCGGCGCGAACTGCTTGCGCGCGGTCACCACCTTGCACATCGAGTCGCCCCACAGCCCGCTGTCCAGGCGACGCAGGGCCACCTCGGCGACGGCTTGCTGGCCGCGCAGGGTCTGGTCACGCGCTTCGAGGTAGACGGTCGTGCTCAGGCACAACGAATCAGCGGCCGGCTGCGGCAACAACTGCGACAGCCAGAGAATCCAGGCCAGTTTCATAAATCTCCTTGCTCCGTGTAGGCCGCACCTGGCTGGTCCATCCGATCATGCGGACGGGGCGGGGGTACGACTTGGCGTCATGGG
>NZ_QAIW01000318.1:0-1212 GCF_003061285.1 Stenotrophomonas sp. HMWF003
CCGCACCCTCATCGATCCTGGTAAAGGCCCCCTCCACCGGGGAGGGGGCGTGCCGCAGATGCGGCCTCAAGCGGAACTGCGCGGGGTGTTACTGCGGCAGCACTTCGAGGGTGGCCACATAGCTCAGGCGGCGGGTCTTGGCCTGCTTGAGCGAGGTCTTCTTGTCCTCGCTGCCGGTTTCCAGCCAGTACATGCCGGCCTCGGGCCAGGTGACGCTGAACTCGCCCTTCTTGTCGCTGGTGACCTTGATCTCGTCCTGGGCGTTGCGGTAGCGCGTGCCGCCGCGGGTGATCTCGAACGCCAGGCCGGCGCGCGGCTTGCCGTCGACCAGCACGCGGAAGCGGGCCGCTTCGCCGGCGACCAGGTCATTGGGATGGCCCAGCGCGATCATTTCGATGCCCTGCCGGGTCGGCTTCAGCGCGGTGTCGTTCGGGGTGCCGTTGGTGACGAAGGTTTCCACCCGGCCAACCGACTGCGAGACCTGCAGCTTCTTGGCCTTCTTCGGCACTTCGGTGGCGAACGTGGCGGGGGTGCCGCGCCAGCGCTTGGGCTTGCCGTCTTCTTCCCAGCTGGCCGACAGGCCGTTGTTGACGGTGGCCAGGCGGTAGGTGCCCTGCTGGGTGAGCTCGACATCGAACACGCTGCGGAACTTGCCGGTGGCCGCGTTCTGCGGCTGCACCAGGCTGCCGTCCGGGGCGGTGATGATGAGGTTGTCCAGGCGCAGCGGCACGTGGTTGAAGTAGAAGAGGTCGTTGGACACGGCCGCATCGACGGTGATCCACGGCTTCTCGCCGGCAACGACGGTCTGCGAGGGCTGCAGCCAGGCCTTGTGGGCCAGGGCGGAGAACGGAAGTGCGGCGGCCAGGGCGGCGGCTAGGACGAGCGAGCGCTTCATCAACAACTCCATGTAGGGGGCAGGTGCGAGGGACATGCCTGGTGAACGGGGAACGGTCCGACCGCCGATGCTACGCGGCGGTGCGGGGATGCGGTGTGCCCGCCAGCGAAGGCGGGCGGAAGGTCACGGTTTGGCGCTGAGGGTGACCAGGCCGAGTTCGGTGGCGCCCTGCGCCTTGCCGTTCTGGACGGCGGTGACCGGCCAGGTGAAGGGGATTTTGAGCAGTTCGCGGCCACCGACTTCGCGCACGGCTTCGACCACGAGGGTGTAGTTGCCGGGGGCCAGGGCCTTCAGCGCGGGCTGCTTGTCGTTGAACG
>NZ_QAIW01000319.1:0-4805 GCF_003061285.1 Stenotrophomonas sp. HMWF003
CCGTTGGGCCTGTCCATCGCGCTGGACAACCTCACGCATTTCGCCGGCAGCGTGCAGCAGTCGCGCGACATCAACCTGTTCCTCAAGACCGACATCGACGCCGCCGCCGCCGGGCAGGTCGCCGATTCGCTGCGCGGCCGGGCCGACGTGGCCAACGTCACCCTGCAGACGCCGGACCAGGGCCTGCAGGAACTGCGCGAGGGGGCGGGGCTGGGCGAGGCGATCGATGCGCTGCACGACAACCCGCTGCCGACGCTGTTGATCGTCACTCCGAAGGCGGGCGCCGATGACGCGCGCCTGGCGCAGTCGCTGGAAGGCCTGCCACAGGCGGACCTGGTGCAGCACGATGCGCTGTGGCGCAAGCGCCTGGACGCCTGGCTGGGCTTCGGTGCGCGGCTGGTGCAGGTGCTGTCGGTGCTGCTGGGCCTGGGCGCGGCCCTGGTGGTGGGCAATACCGTGCGGCTGGACATCCAGGCGCGCCGCGAGGAAATCGGCGTGCTGCAGTTGCTGGGCGCCAGCGATGGTTTCATCCGCCGCCCGTTCCTGTACCTGGGCGCGTGGTACGGGCTGGGCGCCGGCGCGGTCGCGTTGGCGCTGATCGGCGTGGCCGGGCTGGCCTTGCGCCCGCCGCTGGCCGCGCTGTCTGAAAGTTATGCCAGCCCGTTCGTGTTGCACGGGTTGGATCTGCTGCATTCATCGTTCGTGCTGGTCGGCACCGTGGTGCTGGGCTGGCTGGGCGCGTGGCTGGTGACGGGGCATTTCCTGCGCCAGACCCGACCGACCGAAACCTGAGGCCCGCATGCGCCCGCAAGCCCTGAAGCACCTGGTCGACGATGCACCGCGCGTGATGGTGGTCGACGGCTCCAAGCTGGTCCGCAAGTTGATTGCCGATGTGCTGCAACGCGAACTGCCGGCGGTGGAGGTGGTGGGCTGCGCGAGCATCGAAGAGGCGCGCAACGCGCTTGAAGCCGGGCCGGTGAACCTGGTCACCACCTCGCTCACGCTCAGCGATGGCGACGGCCTGGCGCTGGCGCGGCTCGTTCGCGAAACCGCCGGGCAGGCGTACGTGCCGGTGATCGTGGTGTCCGGCGACGCACAACAGCACCTGGAACAGCGCCGCTTCACCGACTACGTCACCGACTATTTCGACAAGGCGCTGGGCCATGAGGCGCTGGCGACGTTCATCCGTGGCTATGTGCAGCCGGAAACCATTCCCGGCGCCACCATCCTGTACGTCGAAGACAGCCGCGTGGTGGCCGAGGCGACCAAGCGCATGCTCGAACGCCAGAGCCTGCGCGTGCTGCACGTGATGACCGCCGAGGAAGCCTTCGCGCTGCTCACCGCCGAATCGCTGGGCCGCAGCAGCCACCGCATCGACCTGGTGCTCACCGACGTGACCCTCAAGGGCGAGCTGAGCGGGCTGGACGTGGTCGAGCGCGTGCGCGTGGATTTCGGCTACGGCAAGCGCCGCCTGCCGGTGCTGGTGATGACCGGCGACGGCAACCCGCTCAACCAGTCCGGCTTGTTGCAGGCCGGTGCCAACGACCTGGTGCAGAAGCCGATCGAAGAGCGCCTGCTGGTGACCAAGGTCCTGTTCCAGCTGCGCCTGTCGCGGCTCAATGAAAAACCCGTGGTGCGATGAACGACGAGGCAACCCCCAGCATCCAGCTTGAACCGAGCTGGAAGGCGCGTATTGGCGAATGGCTGCTGCGTCCGGACATACGTGACCTGTCCAGTTTCCTGCGCCAGCGCAAGGCGGCCGGCGCGCAGGTGTTCCCGCCTGGCCCGCAGATCTTCGCCGCCTTCGACGCCACCCCGTTCGATCAGGTCAAGGTGGTGATCCTGGGGCAGGACCCGTATCACGGTCCCGGCCAGGCCCATGGCCTGAGTTTCTCGGTGATGCCCGGCGTACCGGTGCCGCCGTCGCTGCTCAACATCTACAAGGAAATCGAAGCCGACCTGGGGATCCCGCGCCCGGACCACGGCTGCCTGCTGCCGTGGGCGCGCCAGGGCGTGCTGTTGCTCAATGCGGTGCTGACCGTGGAGGCCGGCCAGGCCGGTGCGCACCAGAAGCGCGGCTGGGAAGGGTTCACCGACCATGTCGTGGACACCCTCAACCGCGAGCGCGACGGGCTGGTGTTCATGCTGTGGGGCAGCTACGCGCAACAGAAGGGCAAGGTGATCGACACCGCCCACCACCGGGTATTGAAGGCGCCGCATCCGTCGCCATTGTCGGCGCACCGCGGTTTCCTCGGTTGCCATCATTTTTCGATGGCCAATGACTATCTGCAGCGACGCGGCCAGGCTCCCATCGACTGGTCGCTGCCGCCGCGCGCGGCACTGTAATCCGGCGCGGCCGCTGACCGGCCGCCGCCGGTTACTCGGTCAACATTTCCATGATCGCGCGCGCCACCTGGCGTTTGCGCGCGGGCATGCGCCGCAGCAACGAGAGAATCTCGGTTTCCTGGGCGGTACGTGCCGCTTCCACCGGCAACGCGTCCGGCAAGGGCAGGTCCACGCCGTCCTCCGGACGCCCGGGACCGCGCCCCGTCGCCAGCCATTCAAAATGGACTTGCGTCACAATTGCGATGCAGGCAAGGTGTTGCACGCTCGGGAATGTTCCGCCTTCCCGTTCCCACTGCGCCACGGCGCTGCGTCGCACGCCGGCCGCCAACGCCAACTGCGCCTGTGACAGGCCAGCCGTTAGTCGGGCTCGCCGGATTCTGTCGCACATGGCCTGCATTTAATGCCCCCTTTCCCTGTTCGGTAAGCCCTGCTTCCCTGGAAGTGATTCTTTTCCCGCGTGTACAGAATCGCTGTCGTCGACTGCTGCATCAGGGGTATTCGTGCGACGCCGGCCCGCCAGCAAGCGCCACTGTCCCCCTATTTCACGCCGTCTTGTTTGACGGAATTCTGGTTGCCCCGCATTAATCGGCCCGAACCGGACATAAACGCATTCCCAAGCGGGAAACGGCACCGGCAGGGCACGATCAGAACGACGACGGAGTAACTCCGCCGTCACGGTCGAACTCTGCCAAAAATCGGCGGAGACGCATGTATGGTTAATGTGAAAGGCGTGAACGTTCCGTCAGTGCGTTGGCAGTCATGGCTGCTCCTTGCACTACTGGCGGTGCTTTCATGCCTGGGCCAGGCCCGGGCGCAATCGGCCTGTACCGCCGGTGCGTGCGTCAGTGCCGGTCCGCGCCTGGCCTCGGTCGATTCCACCCAGAGCCCGGTACTCAACCTGCTGTTCGGCGCGCTGTTGCCGGGCACCAGCCTCAACCTGAGCGTGGCCGACTGGAACAACCTGGCCGGCGCCAACATCAATCTCAACGCACTGCTGACCCAGCTCAATGGCGGGGTGGTGGTGAGTGATCCCAGCCAGGTGCTCAACGCCAACATCACCCTGGGCCAGCTGCGCGCGGCGATGGTGCAGGTGCTGCAGGCCGACGGCCAGACTGCGGCGGCCAATGTGCTCAACGCACTGCCGCTGGGCGTGGCCGGCACCACCGGCAACATCCGCCTGGCCGACCTGCTGCAGATCGCACTGCCCACCGGGTCGCTGGCCACCGTGCGCCTGAACGTGCTGGACCTGCTCACCGGTGGCGTGCAGCTCTACAACTTCCGCAACGTGCTCACCACGCCCACGCCGATCACGGTCAACACCGCGGCGCTGGGTCTCAACGGTGTCGCCAACGTGCGCCTGTGGCTGCAGGTGATCGAACCGCCGGTCTACACCTGCGGCTCGGTGGGGGCGGCGTTCCACAGTGCGGCCATCCGCATCAAGCTCGACCTGGACCTGGTGCAGGGGCTCAACACCGGCACGCTCAGCGCCGCGCTCAACGGCCTCAACCTGCTGGGGGTGTCGCTGTCCAACACCAGCATCAGCGCCGACGTGCTGCACCTGCAGCTGTATGCCGACGTGGCGCGCGCCGAAGGCTCGATCTCGGCGGTGAACCTGGTGGGCAACGCAGTCACCCTGCAGGCGCGGCCGGGCCTGGTGAACCTGTATGTCGGCCAGATCAGCGACGCCACCTTCTTCAACCGCAGCACCGTGCTGACCGAGACGGCACTGACCGCTGCCACGCTGACCTCGCTCAGTGTGAAGGTGCGGGTGGCGGCCAACGTGCTGGGCCTGCTCACCCCGATCGCCGACATCACCGTCCCGCTCACGGTCAGCGTGCGCAGCTTCGCCACCGCCACGCCCGGGCTGCAGAGTGCCAGCTTCACCGGCCCCTACCCACAGACCCGCACGTTGACCGCCGGCACGGTGAGCGCGGCCACGATGGTGTCCACGCTGGTCAACTCACTGAACATCCAGGTCACCAGTGGCAACCCCACCGTGACCCTGCTCGGCGGCATCCCGCTGCCGCTACCGGTGGCCGACCTGGTCAACGGCATCGTCAACACGCTGCTGACGCCCATCCGCTCCGCCGTCAACGTACTGGTCACCCCCGTGCTCACTGCCGTGCTCGGGGGCCTGGTCGACAACCTGCTGGCGCTGCTGGGCATCCGCATCGGCCAGGCGGTGTTCACCGTGGAGGGCATCACCCAGGCCTGCGCGGCGACGCTGCAGCTGGTCAAGGACCTGCAGCCCACCAGCGACACCGGCCGCTTCAACCTGTCCATCACCTACAACGGCAGCACGGTGGGTTCGGCCAGCAACGTGGGCAACAACGGCGCCACCGCGGCGGTGATCACCGTGCCCGGCGGCAGCTACGCGCTGGCCGAAGCGGCCGCCGCCGGCACCACGCTGGCGCGCTACGCCAGCAGCTGGCAATGCACCGACCAGAACAACACCGTGG
>NZ_QAIW01000320.1:0-1653 GCF_003061285.1 Stenotrophomonas sp. HMWF003
GCAGCACCCCGCCCACCAGCACCCCCATGCCCAGCACGGTCACGCCCACCCACTTCAGTCCCTTCAACACAGCATTCCCTTCATGCGCCGCTCCCTGCGACCGCAGGCAGGGTAATCCGGGGGGCCGCACCGCTACAATGCGCCGATGTCGCCCGAAGCCCCCCAACTTGTTCCGCGCCCCTCCCTGCAGCGCCTGTTCCTGACCGGCCTGCTGACCCTGCTGCCGATCTGGCTGACCTGGGTGGTGGTCAAATTCGTGTTCGTGCTGTTGTCGGGCATTTCCAGCCCGGTGGTGGTGCCCCTGTCCGAGCAGATCGCCGCCTCATTCCCGCACTACCTGGGCTGGGTCAAGGTGGAGTGGATGCAGAACCTGATCGGCCTGGCCGCCACCCTGCTGGTGATCCTCAGCGTGGGCGTGCTCAGCCGCCGGGTGATCGGCCAGCGCCTGCTGCGCTGGTTCGGCGCGGTGATCAAGCGCATCCCGCTGGCCAGCATCATCTACGACAGCGCCAAGAAGCTGCTGGACATGCTGCAGACCGAGCCGGGCAGCACCCAGCGCGTGGTGCTGATCGACTTCCCGCACCGTGACATGAAGTCGGTGGGCCTGGTCACGCGCGTGATCCGCGAACAGGGCACCGACCGCGAGCTGGCCGCGGTATATGTGCCGACCACGCCCAACCCCACCTCCGGCTACCTGGAAATCGTGCCGGTGGAACTGCTGACCCCCACCGACTGGACCGTCGACCAGGCGATGAGCTTCATCATCTCCGGCGGTGCCGTCGCACCGGAAAGCGTACCGTTCACCCGCGCCGGCGACCGCTGACATGAGCGCGCGGCCGCTGCAGGACCGCGCGGTGCTGTTGTTCATCGCGCTGGCGGCGTTCTTCTGCGCCAACGCGGTGCTGGCCGAACTGATCGGGGTGAAGATCTTCGCGCTCGAAGACACGCTCGGGCTGGCGCCGTTCAACTGGAACCTGTTCGGCCAGACCGGCTCGCTCAGTTTCACCGCCGGCACGTTGTTGTGGCCGGTGGTGTTCATCATGACCGACACCATCAACGAGTTCTTCGGCCGCCGCGGGGTGAAGTTCATCTCGTGGCTGGCGGTGGTGTTGATCAGCTACGGCTTCCTGTTCGCCTTCGCGGCGATCTCGCTGGTGCCGGCCAGCTGGTGGGTCACCTCGATGAGCGCCCACGGCGTGCCCGATTACCAGGCCGCCTTCGCCGCGGTGTTCGGCCAGGGCATGTGGACCATCGCCGGGTCGCTGGTGGCCTTCCTGGTCGGGCAGCTGATCGATGTCTCGATCTTCCATCGCATCCGCCGGGCCACCGGTGAACGCCACGTCTGGTTGCGCGCCACGGGCTCCACGGCGGTATCGCAGCTGGTGGACAGCTTCGTGGTGATCTGGATCGCATTCGTGCTGGGCCCGCAGCAGTGGCCCACCGCGCTGTTCCTGGCGGTCAGCAGCGTCAACTACGTCTACAAGATGGGCTTTGCCATCGCCCTGATTCCCTTGCTGTACCTGATGCGGCGTGCCATCACCCGCTACCTGGGCGCCGAGCGCGCCGCGCAGCTGCGTGCCGACGCCGCAGCTGACTGAGGCCCGTACCGCACGAAACTGACCAGGGGCCAGTGCTGGCCGTATGGGCACGGAT
>NZ_QAIW01000321.1:0-2339 GCF_003061285.1 Stenotrophomonas sp. HMWF003
CCTCCGCGCGGGTCGATCAGCGCTTGCTCAACCGGTGCACGGCGTCGACCAGCACGCCTACGTGGTCGGGGTTCATGTCGGGGGACATGCCGTGTCCGAGGTTGAACACGTGGCCTTCGCGGGAGCCGCCGTTGCCGTCGGCGTAGCTGTCGAGCACGCGGCTGGCGGCGCGTTCGATGGCTTCGGGGTTGCCGTACAGGGTGGCGGGGTCCAGGTTGCCCTGCAGGGCGACCTTGCCGCCGGTGCGGGCGAGCGCGTCGGACAGGTCCAGGGTCCAGTCCACGCCGAGGGCGTCGGCGCCGGTGTCGGCCAGTGCGCCCAGGTGCAGGCCGGTGCCCTTGCCGAACAGGATCAGCGGGGTGCGTTGGTCGCCCTGGCCGCGTTCGAGTTCCTGGGCGATGCGGGTCAGGTAGCGCAGCGAGAATTCGCGGTACATGCCGGGGCTGAGCACGCCGCCCCAGGTGTCGAAGACCTGCAGTACCTGGGCGCCGGCGGCGCGCTGGGCGGCGAGGTAGGCGATGACCGCGTCGGTGACCACCGACAGCAGCTGGTGCAGGGCGGCCGGTTCGTTCAGGGCCATCGCCTTGATGCGGGCGAAGTCCTTGCTGCCGCCGCCTTCGACCATGTAGCAGGCCAGGGTCCAAGGGCTGCCGGAGAAGCCGATCAGCGGCACGCGACCGTCGAGTTCACGGCGGATCACGCGGACTGCGTCCATGACGTAGCGCAGTTCGGTTTCCATGTCCGGCACGGCCAGTCTGGCGATCGCGGCGGTGTCGCGCACCGGGTGGCGGAACTTGGGGCCTTCGCCGTCGACGAAGTACAGCTCCAGGCCCATCGCGTCGGGAATGGTGAGGATGTCCGAGAACAGGATCGCCGCGTCCAGGTCGAAGCGACGCAGCGGCTGCAGGGTCACTTCGCAGGCGATGTCGGGATTCTTGGCCATGGCCAGGAAGCTGCCGGCCTTGGCGCGGGTGGCGCGGTACTCGGGCAGGTAGCGGCCGGCCTGGCGCATCAGCCAGACGGGGGTGCAGTCCACCGGTTCGCGGCGCAGGGCGCGCAGCAGGCGATCATGGCGGGAGGGGCTGGTCACGTAACGCTTCCTTGGACTCTGGTGGCGCGGGGCCGGGGTGAAAGAGCGGGGCTGTGCCGACGCTCAGCGCGGCGCGACGCCGCTGGTGTAGGTGATCTGGTAGCCACGTTGCAGGTGGATATCGCGCGTCTTTTCGAAGGCGCGCTGGGCAGGCTCGGCCTGCGCGAACACCTCGCAACGCAACCGCGCGCGACCGCCCACCACGCCCGATTCGTGCAGCAGTTCCCAGCTGCCGAACAGGTCCGGCTGCAGGGTCAGCTGCAGGTAGCGGGCCGGTTCAGTGCCGCCGGGGTGGTGCTGCAGGAAGACGCGCATGGCCGCGATTGTAGCCGTGAACGCCGGGGCAGACCGTAGCGGGCCACCCCACCTGCGGCCAACGGTCGCAGGTCAGGCCGCGGCCAGTACGCGCAGCACGTCGGCTTCGTCGACGTCGGCCACCACTTCGGCGCGGCCGATGCCCCGCCACAGCACCAGCCGCAGACGCCCGGCGATGTTCTTCTTGTCCAGGCGCATGCGCGCCAGCAGTGCCTCGGGGGCCAGCCCGGCGGGAATTTCCACCGGCAGTTCGTAACGCAGCAGCAGGTCGCGCAGCTGCGCGGTGTCGGCCTCGCTGCTCATACCCAGCTGTGCGGACAGGCGCGCGGCCAGCACCATGCCCACCGCCACCGCTTCACCGTGGTTGAGGTTGTCGTTGCCGGGCGCGCCATAGCCCTGTTCGGTTTCAATGGCATGGCCGAAGGTGTGGCCCAGGTTGAGCAGGGCGCGTTCGCCTTTTTCATGCGGGTCGCGGGCGACGATCTCGGCCTTGTGCTCGCAGCTGCGTGCGATCGCCTGGGCCAGCGCGGTATCGTCGCCAGCCAGCAACGCGGCGTGTTCGGCCTGCAGCCACTGGAAGAACAGCGGGTCGCGGATGGCGCCGTACTTGATCACCTCGGCCAGCCCGGCGCGCAGTTCGCGCGGCGGCAGGGTCCGCAGTGCGGCCGTGTCGGCGATCACCGCACGCGGCGGGTGGAACGCACCGACCAGGTTCTTGCCTTCGGGAATGTCCACCGCCGTCTTGCCGCCTACCGAAGAGTCGACCATCGCCAGCAACGAGGTGGGCAGCTGCACGCAGTCGACGCCGCGCATCCAGCAGGCCGCGGCGAACCCGGCCAGGTCGCCGGCCACGCCGCCGCCCAGGGCGAGCACGCAGGCATCGCGGGTCGCGCCCAGCGCGGCCAGCGCGGTGATGGCTGCACCGAAGTTGGCC
>NZ_QAIW01000322.1:0-2628 GCF_003061285.1 Stenotrophomonas sp. HMWF003
GTGCAGGGTGTTGATGCCGCCGGCGGTGACGCCCAGCAGCAGCTGCTCACCGTTGACCTCCACCACCACCACGCGTTCCTTGGCGCCCACGTTCAGGCTGGCCACCACGCGCATGCCTTCGGCCGGGCGGAAGCCGCTGCCCGGCATGCGCTTGAGCAGCCAGCCCAGGCCGACGATCAGCGCCAGCACCGCCAGCAGCGCCAGCACCGCACCGAACATGCTCGGTGCGGCGGCCGCGTGCTGGCCGACCTTGGCCGCCGGGGTGCCGGCGGCGATGAGCAGCGATGCGATCAACGCAGTCTCCGGATCCGTTCGCTGGGGCTGACCACGTCGGTCAGACGCACGCCGAAACGATCGTTGATGACCACCACTTCGCCATGGGCGATCAGGGTGCCGTTGACGAACACGTCCAGCGATTCGCCGGCGCCGCGTTCCAGTTCCACCACCGAGCCCTGGTTGAGCTGCAGCAGGTTGCGGATCGGCAGGCGCGCGCGGCCCACTTCCAGCGACAGCGTCACCGGCACGTCGAGGATGACATCCAGGTTCAGTTCGGGCCCCAGGCTTTCATCGGACTGCAGCGTGGTGAACTGTGCCGGTGCCGGTTCGTTGGTTTCGATATCGTTCATTGCGGGTCTTCCTGGATAACGGGAACGCGTGGGCGGGTGCCCGGGGGATGGGTGGCGATGATCTTCACCGCGTTGCTGCCATTGGCGACGCCGAACTCGCCGGTGAACACCGGAATGTTCTCCACGCACACCGGCACCTGCGGCTGCAGGTCGATCGGCAGGATGTCGCCGACCTTCAGCCCGGTCAGTTCGCGCAGCGTCATGCGCTTGCTGGCCAGCACGCTGGACAGGGTGACTTCGGCGATGTTGAGCTGTTCGCGCAGCATCACGCCCCAGCTGGCATCGCGGTCGTTGCGGTCGCTCTGGATGCCGGCATCGAGCAGTTCGCGGATCGGCTCGAGCATCGAGTAGGGCAGGGTGACGTGGATGTCGCCGCCACCGCCATCGAGCTCGACGTGCAGGCGGCAGACCACCACGTACTCGCGCGGGGTCACGATGTTGGCGAAGTGCGGGTTGATCTCGGAGTTGATGTACTCCAGCTCCACGTCCATCACCGGTGCCCACGCTTCCTGCAGGTCGGCGAAGGTCTGCTTGAGCAGCAGGTGGATCACGCGCATTTCGGTGGCGGTGAACTCGCGGCCTTCGATGCGGGTGGGGTAGCGCCCGTCACCGCCGAAGAAGTTGTCCACGATCGCGAACACCAGCGTCGGCTCGAACACGATCAGCCCGGTGCCGCGCAGCGGCTTGAAGCGGATCAGGTTGAGGTTGGTGGGCACGTACAGCGAGTGCATGTAGTCGTTGAACTTGATCAGCTCGATGCCGCGCACCGACAGCTCGGCCGAGCGGCGGATCAGGTTGAACAGGCCGATCCGCCACAGGCGCGCGAAGCGTTCGTTGACCATCTCCAGGGTCGGCATGCGCCCACGGATGATGCGGTCCTGGCTGGCAAAGTCGTAGCTGCGCGCTTCGCCGGGGGTAGCCGCGTCCACATCGGTTTCGACCGCACCCGAATCCACGCCGTGCAACAGCGCATCGATCTCGTCCTGGGAAAGCAGGTCATTCATGGTGTGCCCTTACTGGGTGACGAAGCTGGTGAACAGCAGTTCGTCGGCGCCCTTGGAGCCGGTTTCGGCCTTGAGCAGCTTCTGCACTTCGGCCAGCGAGTCGGCCTGCAGGCGTTCCTTGCCGGCGCGGTCGGCGATCTGGGTCGGCTCGACCTGCGAGAACAGCATCAGCAACTTGGCGCGGATGGCCGGGGCGTGCAGCTTGATCGCCTCCAGCGCGGCCGGGTCGCGGGTCATCAGCTGCACTTCGACCTGCAGGTAGCGCGGGCCGTCGAAGCTGCTGTTGAGGTTGACCACGAACGGCGGCTCCAGCCCGAAGTACTGCGCCGGTGCCGGCATGGCCTTGCTGGCGGCCGGCTTGGCGGCCTTGCTGTCGTGCTGGGACGAGGTGGCGAAATACCACGCACCACCACCGGCGGCGCCGGCGGCGAGCACGGCCACCAGGGCGGTGATCAACAACGGACTACGCGGCTTGGCGGCCTTGTCCTTGTCGGCGGATTTCTTGGTTTTGTCGGCGGCTGCGGCCACGAGGGGAAGCTCCATTGGATTGCTTCCTGGCTACATGCAAAGGCCGTGCCTGAATGCCGGGGCAGGCCGGCGTCGGGTTTCTGGCGCCCGTGATGCCCCGACAATGCCGGCCGCTGGCCGGCTCCAGGCATACCCGTGACCCAGGTAGTGCCGGCCGCTGGCCGGCTCCACGCATAACCGTGACCCCCGGTAGTGCCGGCCGCTGGCCGGCGCCAGGCATACCCGGGACCCCCGGGTAGTGCCGGCCGCTGGCCGGCTCCAGGCATACCCGTGACCCCCGGGTA
Organism: Stenotrophomonas sp. HMWF003; assembly: GCF_003061285.1. Lineage (NCBI taxonomy): Bacteria > Pseudomonadati > Pseudomonadota > Gammaproteobacteria > Lysobacterales > Lysobacteraceae > Stenotrophomonas > Stenotrophomonas sp. HMWF003. The sequence continues at coordinate 2,443 of NZ_QAIW01000322.1, forward strand.
GTGCCGGCCGCTGGCCGGCTCCAGGCATACCCGTGACCCCCGGGTAGTGCCGGCCGCTGGCCGGCTCCACGTACACCCGTGATGCCTCCGGTAGAGCCGGCCGTTGGCCGGCTTCACGTACACCCGTGATTTCCTGAGGAGCCGGCCAGCGGCCGGCACTACCCGGTGGGTGCCGTGTTTACGGCC
>NZ_QAIW01000322.1:2644-3078 GCF_003061285.1 Stenotrophomonas sp. HMWF003
TGCTGCTGGCCCACATCGGCGTTGCCGAGCTGGAAGCCCTGCTCGCCGAGCATGTCGCGCAGGCGGGGCAGGCTGGCTTCCAGCGCGTGGCGGACCTCGGCATGGGCGCTGCTGAAGCTGGCGTGCACCTTGTCGCCGTCAATCTGCAGGCGCACTTCGATCTGGCCCAGGTCATGCGGGGTCACCCGGATGACGGCATGGCCGATCTTCTGGTCGGCCAACCAGCCAATGCGCGCGCTCATGGCATCGCCGAAGTCATCGGCGCCCACGTCCGGGGTGGCGGTCGGGCTGCCGGTGAACGCTGCCGTAACCGCGCCGGTCTTGAGCTCGGCCGCGGCGTGCAGCGCATGCAGCAGCGGGGTGGCCGGGGCATCGGCGGCGTCGGCGCCGGCCAGCGCGTCGGTCACGGCCTTGAGCAGCGCCGGGTCGTCGGC
>NZ_QAIW01000031.1:0-2638 GCF_003061285.1 Stenotrophomonas sp. HMWF003
CGGGCCGCTGACCGGGGTACCGAACGGCACCGCCTGCAGCACGCTGGCGCTGAAGTCCTTCTTGTCCTGCGTATAACGCACGCCACCGCGCAGCTTGAAGCGCTCGGTCACGTCGAAATCGCCGGACACGAACGCCGCCCAGGCCTTGTTGCGCTGGCTCTGCACGGCATGGCCGTTCTGCGGATTGCCCGGGGTCAGCGAGTCGTAGTTGAAGCTGTCGATGGTGACGTCTTCATCGAAGTAGAACAGCCCCGCCTGCCAGTCGAAGCGGCCCCATTCGTTGGATTCGATGCGGAATTCCTGGGTCCACTGGCGGTGGTGCGGCAGGCCATCGGCCGACTCGGAGGCGAACGGGATGTTGCCCGGGCCGTAGTTGCCCGCGCCCAGGAAGCTGGCGCCGTAACCACCGTCGATGTCGCCGTGGTTGAGCGATTCGGCGGTTTCATAGCCGGTGATGGAGTGCAGCGTCACCCGGCCCAGGTCCCACTTCAGGCGCGCGCTGGCGCCCCAGGTTTCCAGTTCGGAGAAATTCTGGCCATCGGTGGAGACCTCGTCGCGGTCGAAGTTCTCGACCAGCTGGTTGGTGCCCGGCTTGAGGATGTTGGCGCGGAACAGGCGCGCGGTGCCGTTGAGCTTGCGCTTGTGCACGTTGAACAGCGCTTCGAGATCGTCGCCTTCGTACAGGAACTGCACGCGGGCGGCGGCTTCGTCATAGCCTTCAAAGCCCTGCGCCGGTGCATTGGCGCGGGTGTTGGTGACCCAATCATCGCGGCGCTGGTACAGCGCCGACACGCGTGCCGACCAGCGGTCGGTCAGCGGGCCGCCGTAGGCGCCCTGCGTGTTCCAGGTGTTGTAGCTGCCATAGGCCACCTTGACGTACCCATCGGCGTCCTGCGACGGGCGTGCCGAATCGAACTTGACCACGCCAGCCGGGGTGTTGCGGCCGAACAGGGTGCCCTGCGGGCCGCGCAGCACTTCCACGCCGGCCAGGTCGAACAGCGGGAAGCCCTTCAGCAGCGGGCTTTCCTGGACCACGTCGTCATACACCAGCGACACCGGCTGCGAAGCATTGAGATCGAAGTCGGTATTGCCCAGGCCGCGGATGTAGAAGCGCGGGAAGGCACGCCCGTAGGACGATTCGATGTTCAGGCTGGGCACGCGCGCGGACAGGAAACGGATGTCGTCGCCGGCCGAACCGAGCACGTCGAGCTTCTCGCCCTGGATGGCCGAGATCGACACCGGGACGTCCTTGGCGTTTTCCACACGGCGCTGGGCCGTCACCTGCAGGGTGTCGAGGGCGACCGGATCCTTGGTGGCGGGGGCGTCCTGGGCTGCGGCCGTCAATGGCAGCAGGGCGGCAAGGGCGATGACGAGCGGGTGCACGGACGGAAACCGGCCGTGGGCAGTGCGGTTCGGGAACATGGCGTTTAGGCTGTGTTGGGAGGGGTGGTGGACCGGCGCTACCAGACAATTGTTGCAGTACAGCAACAGCGTCGCAAATTCCGGTCATTCATTACCAAGATCCGGCCATCCGGATGTGAAGGCAGATCGCGGTTTCCGACGCCGGTCACGACTTCCGGCCCACTCGGGCCCACGCCGGGCCGCTCTAGACTGGCCCCCTCCTCCGTCTGCCAGGCACACCGTCATGACCCAGTGGTATTTCCATACGTCCGGCCAGGCCGACCGCACCGGTCCTCTCGACGATGCCGCCGCCCGCCAGTACGCCCACCTCAACCCGCGGGCACTGGTCTGGTGCGAGGGCATGAGCGGCTGGATGGCGATCAGCGAGGTGCCCGAACTGCTAGCCGGGAGCGTCCCGCAAGGCGCGCCGCCGCCGCTGCCCGGCCCGGGCGGCCGCAGCCAGCGCGCCGACGACATCGACTTCCGCATCGTCGGCCATGAAATGCAGTTCGTGGAGATCGAGCTGGACCCGGGCGAAAGCGCCATCGCCGAGGCCGGCGCGCTGATGTTCAAAGACGCCGCAGTGCAGATGGACACCGTGTTCGGCGACGGCTCGCACAGCGGCCAGGGCGGCGGCTTCATGGACAAGCTGATGAGCGCCGGCAAGCGCGTGCTCACCGGTGAAAGCCTGTTCGCCACGCTGTACACGCATACCGGCCACGGCAAGGCCAAGGTCGCCTTCGCCGCGCCCTACCCCGGCACCGTGCTACCGATGAAGCTGGACCAGCACGGCGGCCGCCTGATCTGCCAGAAGGACAGCTTCCTGGCCGGCGCGCGCGGCGTGCAGATCGGCGTGCAGTTCCAGCGCAAGATCATGACCGGCCTGTTCGGCGGCGAGGGCTTCATCATGCAGAAGCTGGAAGGCGACGGCTGGGTGTTCGTGCACGCCGGCGGCTGCGTGGTGGAGCGCGAACTGGCCGCCGGCGAGCGGCTGGACGTGGACACCGGCTGCATCGTGGCCTACCACGCCAGCGTGGACATGGACGTGCGCCGCGTAGCCGGCATCAAGAGCATGGTGTTCGGCGGCGAAGGCGTCTTCCTGGCCACCCTGACCGGCCCGGGCAAGGTGTGGCTGCAGTCGCTGCCGTTCTCGCGCCTGGCCGGGCGCATGTGGATGGCCGCGCCCCAGGCCGGCGGGCAGAGCCGTGGCGAGGGTTCGGTGCTGGCCGGCAATGGC
>NZ_QAIW01000323.1:0-2351 GCF_003061285.1 Stenotrophomonas sp. HMWF003
CTATGTGGACGAGCTGGCCGCGCAGCAGGACGACGCCCTGGACGCGCGCCTGGATCACGCACGTGACCAGGCCAATGAGGAGCTCGACCTACCGGCCGAACACTACGCCGATGGCCTGCGCCGCGAGCCGGTGTTCAACCTGGAGCCGTACCCGGGCCAGCCCGTGGCCGACAGCGAGGCAGCGCACAGCGAGGGCGACGAACCGACGCCCGGCGTGGAGCAGGTCCCGTCAGTGAATGCTGGCGTGGATGCGGGCGCAGACCTCGACACGGTCGACGTGTACACCCCGCCGGCACATGCGCTGGAAGCGGCAGCACAGCCGTCGTTCCGTGGCGTGTTCGAGTTTCCCGCCGATGGCGACGCCGTTGCCGTCGACGCCGAAGCGGCTGGCGATGCCGACGCTGACGCCGAAGCCGAAGCCGAAGCCGAAGCCGAAGCAAGCGCTGCGCCGGCGCAGGGCATCGAAGCACCGTTCGAGGCCACCGACAACAGCGGCCACGTGCTGGCGACCCCGGGCCGCGACCGTCTCGAACTGGCCATCGCCTATCTCGACCTGGGCGATGCGGAAACCGCACGCACCCTGTTGCAGGAAGTGGCCGTTGCCGCCGATCCGCACAGCCAGGCGCAGGCACGCGAACTGCTGGCGCGGCTGGGATGAGCGCGGCCCCCGCGACCGCCTTGCGTGAGCGCCGGCTGGATTACGTGGAGTTCGCCTCCACCGATCCGGCGGCCAGCCGCCAGTTCTTCACACGGGTGTTCGGCTGGTCGTTCGTCGACTACGGCCCGGACTACACCGCCTTCGACGACGGTCGCCTGCAGGGTGGCTTCTTCCGGGCCACCCCGTGCACGTCGGCAACCGGCGCGCCGCTGCTGGTCATCTACGCCGATGATCTGGCACCGCTTGCCGAGGCGGTGGCCGCCCACGGCGGGCGGGTGGTCAAGCCTGTGTTTTCCTTTCCCGGGGGCAGCCGCTTCCAGTTCGTCGAACCCGGTGGCAATGAACTTGCCGTGTGGTCCGAGCGCGATCCGGCCTGATGCCCCGACCGGCCCTGGCCGGTTCTTACCGACTTACAGAGGTTGACCATGCGCTACGCAATGGGCGTGGAATACGATGGCAGTGAATTCAAGGGCTGGCAGCAGCTGGGCGAGAGCGGTCGTCCCAGCGTGCAGGCCAGCCTGCAGGAGGCGCTGTCCTCGGTGGCCGATGCGCCCATCAAGGTGATGTGTGCCGGGCGCACCGATGCCGGCGTGCACGGGCACTGCCAGGTGGTGCATTTCGACACCGACGTGATCCGCAACGCGCGCGGCTGGACCCTGGGCACCACCACCCGCCTGCCGCCCGCCATCGCGGTGCGCTGGTGCCAGCCGGTGGCCGATGATTTCCATGCGCGCTTTTCCGCCCGCGCCCGGCGCTATCGCTACCGCCTGCTCAACCGGCAGGTGCGCCCGGCGCTGAACCGGCAGAGCCTGAGCTGGGAACGGCGGCCGCTGGATGCCGCGCTGATGCACGCCGCGGCACAGGCATTGCTGGGCGAAAACGACTTCAGCGCCTTCCGCAGCGTCAATTGCGAGGCCCTGCATGCCCGCCGCGAGCTGCAGGCGATCAGCGTGACCCGCGATGGCGAGGTGCTGGAGGTCTGTGTTCAGGCCAATGCATTCCTTCATCACATGGTGCGCAATATCGTCGGTTCATTGATCCTGGTCGGGTGCGGGGACAAGCCGGTGTCGTGGCTGGGTGAGCTGCTGGCCGGAAAGGACCGCACCGTGGCCGGGCCGACCGCACCGCCGCAGGGTTTGGTGTTCGTTGGACCCCTGTACCCCGACAACTGGCAACTGCCCGCCGAGGTGACTCTATGAGCCGCTCTTTCTATCGCACCCGTATCAAGTTCTGCGGCATGACCCGCGCCGGCGACGTCCGCCTGGCCGGGGAACTGGGCGTGGATGCAGTCGGCTTCATCTTCGCCCGGGAGAGCAAGCGCCGCGTGGCGCCGGCCGAAGCCCGCGCAATGCGCCAGGCGATCGCGCCGATGGTGGACGTGGTGGCCCTGTTCCGTGACAACAGCAAGGAAGAGGTGCGCGAAGTGCTGCGCACGGTGCGTCCGACCCTGCTGCAGTTCCATGGCGAGGAAGACGAGTCGTTCTGCCGCAGCTTCAACATGCCTTACCTGAAGGCCGTGGCGATGGGCGGCCGCGAGGACGTCAACGCGCGCCAGCTGCAGCTGCGGTACCCCAGCGCAGCCGGGTTCCTGTTCGACAGCCACGCGCCCGGCGGCGGCGGTGGCACCGGCGTGGCCTTCGACTGGACCCGCCTGCCCACTGGCCTGCATCGGCCGTTCCTGCTTGCCGGCGGG